>JACSSI010000403.1 GCA_014879345.1 Anaerolineae bacterium
GGTGGGGAAATAAGGTTAGCCAAAGGTCATGTGACTTTTGGCTAAGGGGTGCGAGGTGGCAAGTGGCAAAGTGGCAAGTGGCAAGTGGCAAAGTAAAGATTCCTTGGGGAAGATTTAAAAGTATGCAACCCTGCAACCCTGCAACTGTTAAACTGGCAGTCTAATAAAAAACGATGTACCGCTTTTCTCTGTGCTTTCTACGGTAATGGCTCCCTGATGGTATTCAACGATTTGTTTGCTGATGGCAAGGCCAAGACCGGTGCCGTGTTTGTCAGAATTCAGGGCGTTTTGACCACGGTAGAAGCGGTCGAAGATGTGGGGTATGTCTTTTTCTGGGATGGGGGGGCCTTCGTTGTGGATGGTGATGGTGACGAAACGGCCGTTATCCCCCTCTGACAGCTCACTGGAAATAGAAACTGTGCTGTTTGCTGGCGTGTAAGCCAGGGCATTACTCAGCAGGTTGGTGAAAACTTGAATCATGCGCTCTTTCATGAGCGGCACAGGGGGAACTTGTGGATTTGGTTCATGTTGAATGTGGATATTGGCCGCTGCTGCTTTGGCGTCATAGTTGATAATGACCTGGGCGATAATGGCATCAAGAATGTAGGGTTCTTTCGGGAAATAGCCTGCTTCGCTTTCTAACCGAGATAAGGTGAGTAAATCTTCAATGAGATTGCCCAGACGTTTGGATTCTGTGGTTAGAATTTGCATAAAACGATCTGCTTTTTCATCATCCTGGGTTTGCTCTAGCAGACCGAGATACAGTTGAATATTGGTGATGGGGGTACGCAGTTCATGGGAAACGTTTGAGACGAAAATGCTTTTGAGCTTATCCAGTTCTTTGAGTTGTTGATTCGCTTCGGCTAATTCACTGGTGCGTTCTCGTACCCGTTTTTCCAGGTCAGCTTCACGCTCTTTACGCGCAGTAATGTCTGTCATGGCGATGTAGATGCGGGCTGTTTCACTGCTGATTTGGTGCCAGGCAAGACGGAAATTGACGAAGCGCTGCGTGCCATCTTGCTGCTGAATCCAAAATTCCATTTCTGCGGGTACTTTGTGGGTTTTCATGCCCAGTTCAATGATTTGATTGATGACGAATTTTTCTTGCGGTGCAGCAAAGTCGAAAGCGGTCATCTGTTGGATTTGTTCAAAGGTGTAGCCCAAGATAGTGCAGGCAGGTTGGTTAATGAAGAGAAGCTTATCCTTTTCCAGGATTAGCAGGCCATCGGAGGTGTTTTCTGCCAACCAGCGGAAACGATTTTCGCTTTCACGCAGAGCCTGTTCAGCTTTGCGCCGTTCGCTAATATTTCTTGCGACGATGACGGCGTATTTTTCGTTTTGGAAGGTGACTTTGCGGAAGCTGATTTCAACGGGTAGGGAACGGCCGTTTTTGGTGGTGAGTTCTGTGGTGATGATCGGCGGTTTATCAAAGTCTGGCAACTCGTCTGTGGAGAGTTTGTCTATTTCGATGACCAGGTTTTTCGGGGTGATGTCGTGGATGCTGAGGGCTAAGATTTCTTCTTGCGTATAACCAAGTAACTGGCTGGCTGTTTTATTGGCGTCTATGAAACGGCCGTTTGAAATTTGTGCAAAAAAAACAGCATCATTACTCTGATTAAGAAGCGCTCTAAATCGTTCCAGATCATCCAAGCGCTGTTTTAGCTCTGGGTAATAGCTCTTTTTCAATGAACGTTCACCCAGGCCAATAATTTGCTCCCGTCTCTCTTCCCAATTATCTGACAAGCTAAAGAGCCTCTTCGTAGATGACTTCAATATCCCGGCGATTGGGGCGGCGGGGGTTGGTAACGATGCAGGCGTCGGCGAGTGCATTTTTTGCCAATTGAGGGATGTCCGAGCGGCTGACACCCATCTGGCTGAGGGTGTGATACACGCCAACTTCTTCGCGTAGTTGATTAATTTCGGTGATAACGGCCGTTTTCTGCTGCTTTGCCGTCATACCCTGTAAATGGAGGCCAAGGGCGTCACCAATATGGGCAAACCGTTCTGGCGCGGCCGTGTGATTAAACGCCACCACATGTTGCAGCAAAACCGCATTACACTGCCCATGTGGCAAATCCAACAAGCCACCCAAACTATGTGCCATCGCGTGAACCGCACCCAAACTGGCATTAGAAAACGCCAACCCCGCTTCCAAACTAGCCAACATCAACTTTCCGCGAGCCTCAACATCATCAAGGTCAATAATACAGTCGAGCAAATGTCCTTTAACCAGGCGAATCGCCTCCAACGCCTGTAAATCAGTCACTGAAGATTGCGCGTTTGAAACATACGCTTCAATTGCATGAACCAGCGCGTCAATACCCGTACAGGCCGTCAGAAAGGGATCCATCGTCGTCAAAGTGAGGGGGTCAATAAGAGCCACATCTGGCACCACCGCCTTGCTGACAATGGCGATTTTGATGAGAGCCTGTCGGTTGCTGATAATGGCAAATTGGGAGACTTCAGCTCCAGTGCCACCTGTGGTGGGGATGCAAATCAAAGGTGGCATTGGCGATGCCACCTGGTCAATCCCTTCAAACTGTAAGATATGTTCTTTATTTGTAGAGACGATGCCAATCCCTTTCGCGCAATCCATCGGGCTGCCACCGCCAACAGCCACAATGACATCACAGCTGTGGCGCTGATAACAGTCAACACCGGCCATCACTTCTTCGGCTCTAGGATTAGGTGAAACCTGGCTGAAAATGGTGTAGGGGATATGAGATGCAGCCAAACTGGCGGTGACATCGGCCGTCCAACCTGCGGCGATAACGCCGGGGTCTGTCACTACGAGCGCCATACGTGCGCCAAAATTTCGGGCATATTGACCAGTAAGATTTCTGGCATCAACGCCAAATATAAACTCTGGTGCTACGAATTTACGTAATTCCAAACTTTTCACAATACGTCTCTTTTTTATAACAACGGCTTAATTTTTATGAAGCTCCTGAACGTATTCATCATATCAGGTGAATCATAAATTGGTCAATCGGTCATGTTACGGATATGCATTCCCCTTACAAAAAGAGTAGCCGTTCAGCCATCTGCTGTTTCATTTTGGGGAGAAAACCAGCCATGTTGCAATGACCTTCAATAGTCTTCAGCGTGACTGAATGCTTACCAAACGCAAAGCCATTACATAAAATTATTGGTTTTTTTGGATAATACCTGCTGGGTTTGATGGGGCTTGGATAGCCGGAAGTCATGGTGTTACGATAGAATTTCTATCGAAAGGCATATTTTCCTAATTTTGCGGCTGTGTTACTCTGAAGGCAATGGGACTTTAGATTAAAACTATGTGGAAGCGTTATGGTTAATGAACGATTAAGAAAACTGCTGCCTCCCCGCTCCTTTCGCTTTGTTTTCTCCTTGATGTATTTAGGTGTTATTTCGACTGTCGTGTATTTCAGCCTGATTAGCCGCTGCCAAATGCAATTTGTTTCTGTTGAAACAGGGATGCTGTTCATTGTATTTTTGACGTTAGCTGGCCTGGAGCAGTGGGAACGGTCACGGTATGACGGCGTTGTCCCCTTGCGCCCGGCTGTGATGCTGCTGTTGATGCGCATGGCATTGGTTCAGGCTGTGGTGGTGGTGGATTGTTCTGGTTATGCGGCGTTTCTTTATCCATTGATTCCTTTTAGTGCTTATTTTTCTCTGGGTTCACGTGTTAGTAATGCGGTTACGCTTGGGTATGTGGGGTGGTATTTCTGGCAGTATCGGCCCTTGGCTGTTTCGGGGGCGGGCAGTCTGTTTGACTTGATGATTTTTGCGGTGCTGATGCTGTTTATGTTGGTGCTGGCACGGGTGATTGATAGTGATGAACACAATCAGCGAAATTTAGAGCTGCTGTTGGCGGATTTGGAAGCGTCGAATGTGAAGCTGCAATTGTATGCGGAGCAGGTGGCTGAACTGGCAGCAACGGAAGAACGCAACCGGTTGGCGCGGGATATTCATGATTCGCTGGGACACCGTTTGACGATTGTAAATATCCAGTTGGAGAAGGCGTTGGCGTATAAGGAGCGAAACCCGGATGAAGCGGAGCAGGCGTTGTTGGATGCGAAGCAGGCGGCATCGGGTGCGCTGCGGGATGTGCGCCGGTCGGTGAGTACGCTGCGGGAGGCTGATGATGGTTTTTCGCTGCGCAGTGCCTTGGTTGAACTGGTGGAAGGGCTGCGTAACGGCCGTTTCTCTATCAATTTTGAGTTCAGCGGCCAAGAAGACAGTTATTCTCGTCCGGTGCTGATGGCGCTGTACCGGTCAGCCCAGGAGGGTCTGACCAATATTCAAAAACATGCCCAGGCAACGGCCGTTAAGCTGACTGTTTACCTGGAAGAAGCAGAAGGAAAGCTGATTTTGCAAGATAATGGCCGGGGGTTTGATGCCACAACCCTTGATGAATTAGCCATAGACCAATATCATAGCTTTGGTTTACAAGGGATTCAGGAACGGTTAGAACTGGTTCGCGGACAAATGCAGGTGATCAGCCGACCCGGGCAAGGCACGATTTTGCAAATTACGGTGCCGAAGAATGCAACGGTTTTGAGAAGGATAAATGATGAAGGGTGATGTGTCTGTGTTGATTGTGGATGATCAGCGGCTGATTCGTGAAGGGATTTCCTCGCTGCTGGCGCTTCAGGATGGGGTGATTGTGGTGGGAACGGCCGTTAACGGACAAGAAGCCATCACCAAAGCTGAAAGATTGCAGCCAAACGTGGTTTTGATGGATGTGCGCATGCCCGTCATGGATGGCATCACAGCCACAGTGCAGATCAAACAACTATTGCCCGATTCAGAAGTGATCATGCTCACCACCTTTGACGATGACGAGTACATCATCAAATCGCTGCAAGCTGGAGCCAGCGGTTATTTGCTCAAAGACATTCCGGCCGCCGATTTGGCGCAGGCTATCAAATTAGCCCATGCCGGCATTTATCAGCTTGATACCGCAGTCGCAGGGAAACTGGTGGGCGCGTTGAGCAAACAAAAAATGAAAACAGCACCCTTGCCAGAAACGGCTCGTGCTGAACCTGCCGAAGTGGCCGATTCCCTGGCAGCGCACGATTTAACCGAGCGGGAACTGGAAGTGCTGCATCTTATTGCTACGGGCGCGACCAACCGGGAAATCGCCGATAAGCTGGTTGTAAGCGAGGGCACAGTTAAGAACCACGTCTCCAGTATTTTGAGCCGCCTGGGTCTGCGCGACCGTACACAGGCGGCTTTGTACGCCCATCAGCATAATCTCATTTAGACCAGACCTGACAGATACTACGTTGTCAGATCAATAAATTTTGTACCTTAACAAGATAAAAGAGAAAAATA
>JACSSI010000404.1 GCA_014879345.1 Anaerolineae bacterium
CCAGATTGTTTCCAACAACTACCAGGGTGCGACCATCCTGGCCGAAGAATTTGCCCGGCTGATGGGCGAAGAAGGCGCCTACATCGAATTAACCGGGCGCGATACCGACACCAATGCCCATGTGCGCTCGCAAGGTTACCATGATGTGCTGGACGCTTTGCCCGACATGGAAATGGTGGCACAGCAAACAGCTAACTGGAGCCAGACCGAAGCCTTCGACGTAATGGAAAGCTTGCTCCAGGCCAACCCCGATGTGAAGGGTGTGATTGCTGGTAATGACACGATGGCCTTGGGTGCTCAAGCGGCATTGGATGCTGCTGGCATGAGCGACGTGATCGTGGTTGGTTTTGACGGTTCAGACGATGTAAATGACTCCATGCTGGCGGGCAAAATTGACGCCGGTTCCTTGCAACCTGTGGCTGAAATGGCGATTCAAGCTGCCATCCAGGCTGACCAGTACATTCGCACCGGCGACACCGGCAAACCGGAGAAGCAGTCCATCGACATGGTGCTGCTCACCCCTGAGAATGCCTGCCAGTACAAAAGCTTTGCACCCACCGGCTCCACAGACCCCTGTGTGGTCGAAGAAACTGAAGCAATGGCAGGTGAAGCAGGTGGTTTGATGTGCGTGATTGTGCCTGGCGTGGAAAATCCATTCTTTGGCACGATGCAAGAAATCGCAGCCGCCAAAGCGGAAGAACTGGGCTATGAAACGCTGAAACTGGTTCATGACGATGATGCCAACAAACAGTTAGAGCTATTCGAGACCTGCATTGCTCAAAGTGCGGTAGCGATCATTCTAGACAACGCTGGTGCTGATGCCAGTATTGCGGCGGTGCAAAAAGCGGCCGACGCTGGTATTCCTTCCTTCCTGGTGGATCGTGAGATCAGTGAAGAAGGCGTTGCCATCTCCCAAATCGTCTCCAACAACTACCAGGGTGCAACCATCCTGGCCGAAGAATTTGCACGGTTGTTGGGCGAAGAAGGCACCTACATCGAATTGACCGGCCGTGACACGGACACCAACGCTCATGTGCGCTCGCAAGGCTACCATGATGTGCTTGACAGTTTGCCCGGTATGGAAATGGTGGCGCAGCAGACAGCCAATTGGAGCCAGACAGAAGCCTTCGACGTGATGGAAAGTTTGCTCCAGGCGAACCCGAATGTGAAGGGTGTCATTGCTGGTAACGACACCATGGCATTGGGCGCTCAAGCGGCGTTGGATGCGGCCGGTATGAGCGACGTGATCGTGGTTGGTTTTGACGGCTCTGATGATGTGAATGAATCCATCCTTGCCGGTAAGATTGATGCTGGCGCACTGCAACCCGTAGCTGAAATGGCAATCCAAGCTGCTATCCAGGCTGATCAGTACATCCGCACTGGCGACACCGGCAAACCGGAAAAGCAGTCTATCGACATGGTGCTGCTCACTCCTGAAAATGCTTGCCAATACACGCTGTTCGCCCCCAACGGGAAGACCAGTTGTCCCTAGTTAATTTTTTGTAAGTTACATGTTGCAATAGGGGCAGTTCCTATCTATCAGGAACTGCCCCAGCTTACTAGGAAGGCTCTGATGATTTCTGAACAAGATTTGTTTCAACTATTACTTGATAACTCACCAGACTATATCTTTTTCAAGGATCGTCAATCTTGCTTTATAAGATCCAACCGTGCTCATACAACTTCGTTGTTAGCACTTGCTGGGCCAACAGATGTCATTGGTAAAACAGACTTTGACCTTTTCCCTGAAGAAGATGCCCAGCGCTTTTTTGATGAAGAACAGCAGATAATGGAAACCGGGAATGCTATCCTTGCCAGAGAGTGGGAAGTGCCTAATGCAGGCACCGGAGAAATAATGTGGCTTTCCGAGCATAAGGTTCCAATTAAAGATGAAAAAGGTCAGATCATCGGACTGCTAGGAATTAGCAGAGATATCACAGTCCAGAAAAAAGCAGAAATAGAAGAAGAAAAACGATCTGCGCAGTTAAAAGCCGCAGCAGACGTAGGCTATGCAGCCAGCCGTATCTTGGATCCCCAAGAACTGATTCAACATAGTGTGGATTTAATTGGTGAACTTTTTGATCGATATTTTGTGGGTTTGTATTTGATTGAAGGGAATCCATATTCCGATGAGAAATTGGCATTTTTACGCGCAGCCACAGGTGAAATTGGGGCGCAATTGTTGCACGATGGACATAAGTTGAAGGTTAATAATCAATCTTTAGTTGGTAAATGTATCGATTCTGGCGAGGCTGTTATTGCGCAAGATGTCGCCAAGGAATCAGCACACACCGCTCATGAATTATTACCTTTAACTCGTTCTGAAATGGTTATCCCCTTAGTCAGCCGGGGGGAAACGATAGGGGCATTAACAGTACAATCTCGCCAGGAATCGATTTTTACGAGTGAAGATGCAACGGTTTATCAAATTATGGCTGGGCAACTGGCTATTGCATTAGAAAATGCACGGCTCTTTGCTCAAGTTGAACAAGAACTTGAAGAAGCGAAAGAGGCTTTGCGAAAATATGTGAGAAAAGGGTGGTCGGATTATTTATCTAAATAAACTATTTTGTGAAAAGGCGTCACATCTTTGAACTGCTGATTTTACTTTCAAAAAGTTTGTCGCTTTTCCATATTTGCAAAGGAGTTCCCATGAGCGGGGCGCACCACGATGAATAATAATCTGGGAGCACGGTCTGCCAAACCACAAAGTGCGGACAAGCTGTTCGCACTCCCATTTTCCGAGGAGTTTGAGAATGGCTGCTGTATCATCAAATATGCTACCCCTGGGAACTATCGCCCCAGAGTTTGAACTGCCGGATGTAGTTTCTGGCGAGCAACTGCGTTTGTCATCGCTGCAATCTGATGTGGCGACGGTGATCATGTATATTTGTAATCATTGTCCTTACGTAAAGCATGTGAATAAGGGGTTGGTAGATTTAGCAACTACGTATCAAAGGCAAGGGGTTGCAATATTAAGTGGAAGGAATCATGAAGAAATCAGGCATCATTAACCAACCTATTGCCGCTGTGATTGGGGGGCTGGGACATACGGATACGATTACAATTGCGGATGCGGGGCTGCCTATTCCGGCATCGACGCAGCGGATTGACTTGGCATTGACTCGAGGTGTGCCCACGTTTTTGGAGACGCTGCGGGTCGTTTTGTCGGAAATGTATGTGGAGAAGGCGATTGTGGCGGAAGAGATGCAGGCGGTCAGCCCACAAATGTATGAAGCGCTGGTTGAGGTGTTAGGCGACACGCCGATTGAGTTGGTGCCGCATGTGGATTTTAAGCGGGAAACGGCCGTTTCCAAAGCCATTATTCGCACCGGAGAATTTACCCCCTATGCCAATGTCATTTTAGTGGCGGGCGCCTGGGGTTTTGATCTAGATAGAGATAGAGTGTAGAGATAGAGACTGCGTCCCACTCTATCTCTATCTCTACACTCCAACTTCTTTTCACGAGGAATAAGCAATGCCGCATATCGTTGTTGTGGGCAGTTTGAATATGGATTTGGTGGTGCAGGTTCCCACTATTCCGGCGCCTGGGGAAACGGTGCTGGGCAACAACTTTGCCACCATTCCCGGGGGAAAAGGTGCGAATCAGGCGGTGGCGGCGGCGCGGTTAGGGGCGAGAGTCACATTGATTGGCAGAGTGGGCGCGGATGCGTTTGGCGAGCAGTTGTTGGCAAATGCCAAAAAAGAAGGCATTGACGTGACCCATGTTGGCTGTGACCCAGCCGCCACTTCTGGTGTGGCGATGATTGCCGTGGATGCGCAGGGGCAAAACAGCATCGCGGTGGCTTCGGGCGCGAATTATTGTTTAACGGCCGTTCATGTGCAAGAAGCATGGGCGGCTTTGGCAAATGTGGATTTGCTGGTGATGCCTTTGGAAACACCACTGGAAACGATAGAAACGGCCGTTTCCCTGGCAAATCAAGCGGGTGTCAAAGTGATTCTCAACCCGGCACCTGCTCAAAAACTGTCATCGTCCATTCTGGCAGGCGTAGATGTGTTAGTCCCTAACGAACCGGAGACAGCTCAACTAACCGGTATTGAAATCGACTCGGCGGCCAGCAGCCGTCAGGCAGCGCAAGCGCTGTTAAAACAGGGTGTCGGCAACGTAGTGCTGACGTTAGGCAGTCGCGGCGCATTGGTTTTAAATGGCGAAACCAACCAGTTTACCCAGGTTGACCCTTATCCCGTAAAAGTTGTGGATACCACAGCGGCGGGCGATGCCTATGTAGCCGGTTTGGCTGTGGCGTTAAGTGAAGGAAAAGAATTGATCGAAGCGGCTAACTTTGCCAATGCAGTAGGTGCTTTGGCTGTGACAAAACAGGGCGCCCAAGTGGGTATGCCCACACGAGAAGAAGTAGAAAATTTACTTACTCAAGGAGTCTAATCATGACAACATTAGGTGTCATCATCACCAATCGTAATTTCTTTGCAGATCATTTGGTAGAAAACGGCCGTCGGCAAATCCTAGACCGGCTGGAATCATTAGGCATCAACACCATCATCGTCGATGAAGAAACGACGCCACTAGGCGCCGTCGAAACATGGAGCGATTCCCAGAAATGCGGCGAATTATTCCGTCGCCACCAGGATGAAATTGACGGCATTCTGGTATCGCTGCCCAATTTTGGCAACGAACAAGGCGTGGCTGATGCCATCCGCGAATCACGACTCAATGTGCCAGTCCTCATCCACGCCTTCCCCGACAGCACCGATGTACTCACCGCCGCCGGACGACGGGATGCCTTTTGCGGCAAGCTCTCCGTTACCAACAACTTGTACCAATATGAAATTCCGTTCAGTGTGACCCAATCTCACACCCTCGACCCCGATTCAGAAGAATTTGCGGCTGAGATCAGCAAGTTTGTCGCCATCTGCCGCACCGTTAAAGGCTTAACCCACGCCCGCATTGGCGCCATTGGCGCTCGTCCCGGCGCCTTCAAAACAGTGCGTTACAGCGAAAAACTGTTCGAGTCGGTAGGCATGAGCGTGCAAACCCTGGATTTGTCTGACGTGTTTGGTTGGGTGCGCCGCCTGGATGATAACGACGCCCAGGTAACGGCCGAAATTGAACGCATCAAACAATATGCCGCCTATGAAGCTGTGCCAGCCGCCTCATTAACCAAAATTGCCAAACTAGCCTCTTCCATTCGCGGCTGGATGGCCGATAATGGCATTACCTCCACCGCCATCCAATGTTGGGAATCGCTGCAAATGAATTATGGCGTCAACGTGTGTACCCTGATGAGCATGATGAGCGATGAACTGATGCCCAGCGCCTGCGAAAC
>JACSSI010000405.1 GCA_014879345.1 Anaerolineae bacterium
TGTTTTACGCAGATAAATCCACCATTCATCTTCTGACTGCTGTTGGGCAAAATGTTCAATGCCCAATTTTTGCCACACGTCATAGAGCGGTTGTGGCTCCCATTTGTGTTTGAGTAGAACCACCTCGCCGACGGCCGCATGTTTGAGCGCGGGAAACAGAGGCACAAAGGGGTCGGTGTCCAACCGTTCATCACTTTCCAGCAAATCAACGACATCTACAACGCTATCTGTTATCCAGGCTGGTGGCTTTTCTGGATTATCTGGCAGATTGGTAGTGGCTGTCTCTAAAATGATGCTTTGTTTTGGTGCTATGTTGGCCGCGTCGTAGATTCCCTGGATGATTTCATCAACCGGTTTTCCCACCATTTTTGCCAGGCGAGCCAGGTAATACGGGGCGGCATGAGCTGGCGCATCAACGGATTATTGAGCCGTTCAAAGTCGTGGGGATTGAGGCTGATGATATAGGGCAGCACGTCAGCATGGAGTGTCAGGGCTTTGGATAGTTTGCTTTGTGGTGTTAATTCCATATTTTGTCTATAATCCTCCCCCTTGCCGCGTTCATGAACCGCGTCAAAAATCATTTTAAGGAGACTGTTATGAGTCGATACGAAGAATTAGAACAATTGGTAGCATCTATGAAAGAGGATTTCGGTAAGTTTTATGATGATGGTAATAAAGCTGCTGGTACTCGTGTACGCACCGGCTTGCAAGATGTCAAAAAACTTGCTCAAGATATTCGGTTAGAGATTCAAGAGATCAAAAACAAAGCTTAATTGCGATGTTTTTAAAGACCTTTGAGGGTTATTGACCCTTGAAGGTCTTTGTTTTTAACACTGTTTTTCTGCTTTTTTATTCCCACCTACGAATCTATTTTTATATGGGTTAGCATTTTTTGCAGGAGTATCCATGCTTGCCTGATGTGGCTTTCTGCTGTGCGAATGTTGCCGATTGCGAGGCGCAGGGTGTAGCTGCCTTGTAATTTTGTGTGTGAGATGAAGATGTGGCCGGTGTCGTTGACGGCGTTCATTAACGCTTCGTTGAGTTTGTTGAGCGTTTCCTCGTCATCTATGCCTTGGGGGTGCGCACGGAAGCAGACGGTGCTGAAGACGATAGGCGCCATGCGCTCGAAGGTGGGCGATGCTTCTACCCAACTGCCGAATAGTTGGGCTAAACGCATATGGTCGCGCAGACGGGCGATTAGCCCTTCCTGGCCGTAGGCGCGGAGGACGAACCAAAGCTTGAGGGCGCGGAAGCGACGGCCGAGTTGGACGCCGTAATCCATGTAGTCGCGCACGGTGTTGGCGTCGGTTTCGGCGCTGCGCAGGTATTCTGGTAGCAGGCTGAAGGCGCGTTTGACGATGTCGGGGCGGCGGGTGTAGAAGGCGCTTAAGTCCATGGGGGTGAAGAGCCATTTGTGCGGGTTGACGACGAGGGAATCGGCACGATCGACGCCCGCAAACAGGTGTTGTTTTTCGGGCACGATGGCAGCCATGCCGCCGTAAGCGCCATCGACGTGGAGCCACATGTTGTGCTTCTGGGCAATGTCGGCGATGGCTGGCACGGGATCGACCCCTGTGGCTGAGGTGGTGCCGACGGTGGCGCAGACGAAAAACGGCCGTTTTCCTTCATCTATGTCACGCAGAACGGCCGTTTCCAGCGCATCAACATCCATCCCATTTTCACAATCCACAGGAATCTTCACCACATTCTCCTGCCCAATCCCCAGCACCATCGCCCCTTTTTCCAGCGACGAATGAGTTTGCTCAGAGATGTAGACACGAAGCTGGGGCACAGTGGCGTGGGCCATGCCTTTGGTGCGTACATCCAGGCCCTCGACGGCTTCGCGGGCGGCGGCAATAGCCACCATGCTCGACATGGAAGCTCCATCCATGATGATCCCATCCCAACCGTCAGCCAGACCTAGCAGTTGGCGCAGCCAGTCCATTGTCACTTCTTCTAGCTCAGTGGCGGCGGGTGAGGTGCGCCATAACATCCCGTTGACATTGAGTGCCGTGATGAGCATTTCTGCCAAAATGCCAGGCACGGAGCCAGTGTTGCTAAAGTAGGCATAAAAGTTAGGATGATTCCAGTGGGTGATGCCGGGCATGATAATGTCCTGGAAATCAGCCATTATACTGTCCAGCGATTCTGGTTGAAGGGGAGGAACATCGGGTAATTGTGATTTGATTTCCCCTGGTTTGCTTTGGGAAAGCACGGGGTATTGTTCGGTGTTGTCAAGATAATCTGCTATCCAATCGACAATTTCGTGTCCAACTCGTCGGAAATCGTCCAGGGGCAGGTCGCCAAGTTCATTGTAAGCCATGATGTGTCTCCTGAAGGGTTAATCGTAAATATGTAAGTGTCACGAAGTTTTTGCCACTATTTTCCCCCACCCTAACCCTCCCCCAAAGGGAGAGGGGATCGGTCTGGCTCCCTCGCCCTTTGGGAGAGGGCTGGGGAGAGGGTGACGAAATATTCAAGGCACTAACTAAATCTCAAATCGTAAATCGCATCAATCCTCTAAATCAATCAATCCTTTGCGAATGGCATATTTCACCAGATCGACGCGGCTGTGCAGGTTGAGTTTGCGCATGATATTTTCGCGGTGACGGTCTACGGTTTTGACGCTGATGGTGAGTACTTCGGCGATTTCGGGATTGGTCAATCCTTCGGCGATTTGGATGAGGACTTCTTTTTCGCGGGGGGTGAGGTCTTCTTCTTCATCTTCTGCTGATGTGGTTTCGTCGCGGTTGAGGTAGTCGTTGACAAGCCGGGCGGCCAGGGTGGGATAGAGGAAGACTTCACCTTTGCTAACGGTGCGGATGGCGTTGACGAGTTCGTCGGGGGCGGCGCGTTTGGGTACGTAGCCGGAGGCGCCGGCTTTGAGCATTTCAAAGAAGTATTGGTCGTCTTCGTACATGGTGAGGGCAAGAACGGCCGTTTCCGGCACGCTTTCTTTAATCTTCTCAGTTGCTTCAATGCCATTCATTCCTGGCATTTCCACATCCATCAGCACTACATCTGGTCTCAATTCCTTTGTTTTGGTGATGGCCTCCATACCCGTTTCCGCTTCGCCCACAATTTCCATATCCGGTTGGGCATCGAGTAACATGCGCAGTCCCGAGCGCACTACAGCGTGATCATCGGCCAACATGAGTTTGATTTTATTTGACATGGATTTTGTCCTTCGCTGAGATTGGTCTACTCTCTGAGAGTGGACCAATCTGGATAACTGCCTACTTTTCTGGTAAAGGAATACAAATTTGAATAATCGTACCCACATTTTGCCTGGATCGGATGAAAAAGTGACCGCCGATCAGCGAAACTCGTTCTTGCATCCCAAGTAAACCCCAAGCCTCGCGGTGCTTTTGGCTGGAATCCAGCGCCTTTTCCGTGTCGAACCCACGTCCATTGTCTCGAATTCTGAGGCAGAGGCGGTCTGGTCGGGAAATGAGCCGAATTCTAACTTCAGAAGCCTGGGCATGTTTGGCTACATTGGTCAGCCCTTCCTGGGCGATGCGGTAGAGGGTCAATTCGATGGTGGAGTCTTCGCGCCGTTTTTCGCCAGTATGTGTAAAAGTGATGTGGATGCCCGTTCGCTTCTGGAAGGCTTGTGCCTGACTGCGTAACGCAGATACCAGACCTAAATTATCTAACAAAGACGGCCGTAAATCTGCCACCAATTCATGCACATCTTGCAGGGTTTGTGAATTAAGCGCCCGCAATTCCTTCACCTGTGCGGCGGCCACATCCACATTTTGGTAAAGCGAGTCGCTGACTGCTGCCAGCCCCAGCCCCAGGGCGGTGAGAGATTGGCCGGTACTGTCGTGCAGTTCACGGGCGATGCGCTGGCGCTCATTTTCCTGTGCGCCGACCACTTGTTGCAATAGTTCACCGCGCATGGTTTCACGTTCTTGCACTTCCTGGTAAAGGCTGGCATTTTCAATGGCGATGCTGAGTTGTCCGGCAATGGCGACGATGAGCGAGAGGTCACGCTGGGTAAAGGGGGCTATGTTTTGCTTGACGCTAAATACCACACTGCCTACGACTTGTTGTTGGGCAAGGAGTGGCACGCCAATGGTATGGCCGCCGATGTCAATTTGGATGGGGTCATCTAATCCACGAGTTAATACGAGGGTAGCATCCCCTAAATCGACGATATTTTCGCCATCACACCAGGCGAGGTGGCCGGTGTTT
The DNA here is from genome assembly GCA_014879345.1 of Anaerolineae bacterium. GTDB lineage: Bacteria > Chloroflexota > Anaerolineae > Promineifilales > Promineifilaceae. Next base: position 4,198 of record JACSSI010000405.1, read on the forward strand.
GCCACGTATTGACCCAGCAGATAAGCGCGGTCGTAGGGACATTCAAAGTCGGGATTAGTTTGGCCGCGTCCCACGTATCCTGAACGTGCCACAATTTTTAACGGCCGTCCTGGTTTGTCGCGCAGCAGTACCATGCCGCCGCCGATGCGGGGCAAGGTGTCAAATACTTGTGCGGTTGTTTGTTGCAGCAAGGTATCGCGGTCAATGGTGGCGGCCAGATTGCGGGAGAGTTCGTAAAGTATGGAAAGCTCTTGTACCGCTTGTTCCAAATCCTGGTTAATGGCTTCTGTTTCGCGCTGGGCTTGTTCTTGAATGAATAAGGCGTCGCGCTGGGCTAACAAACGGGCATCGTTGGCGGCCAGGAGTTGTTGGCGGGTTTCCACTTCAAAGGCACGCAGGGCCTGGATGATGAAAATGGCAATGATAACGGCCGTTACCGCCCGAAACAATTGCACCGGAAAACCAAATAACTCAAAAAATAGTTCCCCATTGATAATATTTGCCGGAAATAGAAAACTAGGCGTCACAAAAAGCTGACCGATAATGCCATACAACGTCAGGGCAATGGCAGCCCCGAATAACGCCCGCCCAAAATCTGGCATGCCTCGTTCCTTAAAAGCACGTTGTTCCAATACGATGGCCCACGCCGCCAGCAAAGCGCCCGGAATGCCCACAATATACCGCGCCAACACATCCGCCGATATGACAAATTCAGCCATCGGTGGATTGTAAATCCAGCGGGTGAGCAGCACGCTGACAAACCAGAACGCCGCCAAAATGCCGGCCACAATCCAGGCGAAGCTGTTTTCACGGCCGTTGGTGGTGCGATTGGAGGTGATGAGGCGAATACCAAAGACGATGAGCAAGGAAAAAGAAAAGACAAGCTCACCAATGCGTAAGCCGTTGAAAAGAAAGGCTTGTTCTGGTGAAAGCGACTCGAATTTGCCGAGTTGCACGAACATATCCGTCCATTCATGCACGCCATGCAGCAGCCCAAATCCGGCCAGAAACATCATCGCCCCCGCCATGCGAAATTCAGAAGTGCGCCGCGATTCCAGCATCACCGCCAGCCCCATGCTGAAAAAGGCCAGGCCGTAGAA
>JACSSI010000406.1 GCA_014879345.1 Anaerolineae bacterium
AATTCGTGACAATTCGATGCTATTTACGAAGGAGACTTTTGTAGTCTCATACACAACTTTAAACCGCACGCTTTGAAGAAAGTCTGCCCTGTGGGAGGATTTAGGAGGGCAATTTTTCACGCCGGGAGTTCATCATGGATTACGACGTTATCATCATCGGTAGTGGCTTTGGCGGCAGTGTATCGGCGCTGCGTCTGGCAGAGAAGGGGTATCGGGTGGCAGTGTTGGAGCAAGGCCGCCGTATTGACCCGGAGGATATGCGTGCCGCTGATTCTGACCCGCGCCAGTTATTTTGGATGCCTCAGATTGGCATGAAAGGGTATTTCACCCAGTCTATTTTCCAACACACGGCCATTGTGGGTGGCGTGGGTGTGGGCGGCGGCAGTTTGGTTTATGCCACAGTGTTGTTAGAACCACCACCTGCCTTTTATACAGACCCTATTTGGCGCGATTTGCAAACGAACTGGCGGGAAGAATTGTCACCCTATTATGCAACTGCTAAAAAGATGCTGGGCGTGACGCCGAACCCGTATTTTGGTCAGATGGATGCGTATTTGCGTGAAACGGCCGTTGCCATGCAGGCAGAAGCATCATTCGGCTCTATCCCGCTGGGTATCTATTTTGGCGAGCCAAAAAAGACAGTTGATGATCCGTTTTTTGAGGGACGAGGCCCTGCCCGCACGGGTTGTCGTCAGTGTGGGCAATGCCTTACCGGCTGTCCCCACAACGCTAAAAACAGTCTGGATAAAAATTACCTCTATCTCGCGGAGCGGATGGGCGTGACGGTGCTGCCGCAGCGAAAAGCGACAGTCATTCAACCGATTGAGGGAGGTTATGCCGTGGAAATGGTGAATCCGCTGCGGCGCTGGTCGCGGTATGCGCCGCTGCGTGCCAGGAAGGTGATTTTAGCTGCCGGGGTTTTGGGCACGCTGCGACTTTTGTTCCACAGTCGTGACGTGGCAGGCACGCTGCCCAGGCTGTCAGCGCAGTTGGGCAAGGTGGTACGCACCAATAGTGAAGCGATCACTGGCATTTTGTCTCGCGACCCAACTGTCAATCTGGCAGAAGGCGGCCCGGCGATTACCAGTCACTTTTACGCCAACGACCACACCCACATCACGCAAAATCGTTTCCCGCCTGGTTATACATTTATGAAATGGTATACGGGGCCGCTGGTGGATGGTGAACGGCCGTTGTCCCGCGCCCTCACCACCCTCGGCCAAACCTTGCGCCATCCTTTGGAAGCCACACAGTCGGCCCGCAGACGGAACTGGCATCAGCAAATCAGCGTCCTCTCGACGATGCAGGTGCTCGACAATCAGATTTCGTTCAAATACGGCCGTTCGCCTATGGCTGCCTTTCAATACGAGTTGATGTCTGTTTCAGACAACAACCGCCGTGCGCCTGCCTACATCCCGGAAGCAAATGAGGCAGCACGGCTGTTTGCAGAAAAGAGTAATGGTGTGCCGCAGAATACCATCCTGGAAAGCGTGGGCAATTTGTCGATTACGGCGCATATTCTCGGTGGCTGCCACATGGGCGGTTCCGCCGAAACAGGTGTCATTGATGCTGATCATGAAGTGTTTGGCTATCCGGGGTTGTATGTGGTGGATGGGGCGGCTGTGTCGGCCAACGTGGGCGTGAATCCCAGTTTGACGATTACAGCGCTGGCGGAACGTGCCATGAGCCGTATCCCGGCAGCGCCTTAAAGATGCGTATTGATTAGACTGGCGTAACGGCCGTTCTCCTTGTGTAATCTGTTGTTCAATGCTATGATCGTTATGTCACCTAAAACAGTGTGGACTTAGTTTTATCAGGAAGTATGCATGACAACCATCACCAACCTAAAAACGCAAGACAACGTTTTACGCCAGCAATTTGAAGATAATCCTGAAGCCGTGAAAACGGCCCAAATTAGTACACTGCTGGAACGTGTGCAACAGGCGGGAAAAACAACAAGCGGTATTTCGGAACGGGAGCAATTGCTCCAGATTTTGCAATACTGGGAAGCTGTTGTTGAAGAGAAAACTGGTGAGAAACTGGATGCAAAATTGATGGCGTTTGATCCAGAGGCAGAACCGGCAGTAGAACCTGCTACTGATACAAGCTTGGGACAGGCTGTTCCTGCCACAGAGGCCAACGATAAACCAGAGCCAGCCCCTGCTACCGCTACCTACATCCCTGGTGAACCGCAACCCGATCAGCCGCAAACGTTGGCGCAGTTGTTCATGACAATGCCAAAGGCAGCTAAGATCGTTATTCTGGTTATTATTGCGCTCATTTTAGCAGCGAGTATCTATTGGATTCTAGCTCCCAAAACGGATCAGCCTGTTGAAGATATACCTGGCACGGAAACGGCCGTTGCTGTTGCCATCACCGCCTCTGCTCAACCCACCAGCACCGTTACCGCCACTGCCACGCCGTTGATATATATTGAATCAGAAACGGCCGTTGCCCAATCTGCGCCCATCGGCTCGCCAACCCCCTTTATCTACATCATCCAAACAGGGGATACACTCAACAAAGTTGCCCGTACCTTTGGTGTCACGGTGCAAGACATTGCCGTCCTCAACAACATCTACAATGCCGACAGCATCGCCGTCGGCCAGGAACTGCTTATTCCCACCCCAGGCGCAGGCACAAGCGTCCCCGCAGATACAATCCCTGCGGTTCAAGCAACGCCTGTGCCACAACAAGTCGATGCCGCAGAAAACCCAGCGCCAAACATGGCCCCGTCTGGTGCCCCCGCTGAACTGGTTATACGCGGCTCAGATGTGGCATTACGTATCGCGGCTGGTCCCGATTATCAGGCCATCACCACGCTGCCTCAAGGCACATTTGCCACCATCATCGCCAAAACACCGGATGGGAACTGGTATCTGATTCAACTTGAAGACGGCTTCACCCGTGGCTGGGTATCGGCTGAAATGGCCGCTATTATTTACCCTGCTGACCCCAATACTATCCCCACCACACCCATGCCCTAGCTCTAAATGAGTGAAACAAAACAAAATCCAGAAAAAACCTTTACGATTTGCCGGGGATGCGTTAAAGTTTGCTCGTGTTGTTCATAATGCTATCGAGTTCTTCGATAGTTCCCTAAGACATTTAACTACTTTGCAGCAAGCAACAAAGAAATCATAGATTTTGGAAACCGATTGCATGGTGGCTTGCTGCCAACTCATAAAAAAGGAGATACAAAATGGCTGTACGTAAAGCAAATGCTGTGTGGGAAGGGACGCTAAAAGAAGGCAACGGCACCATGATATTGCCGAATGGTCAGTACGAAGGGCCGTTTACCTGGGCTTCTCGTTTTGCTGAGGGCAAAGGCACCAATCCTGAAGAACTCATTGGCGCGGCCAACGCTGGCTGCTTCTCCATGTTCTTGTCTGCCCTGTTGACCGGCAACGAAACACCGCCCGTCAAAATTTCGACCGAAGCCACCGTTCACCTGGGCGAAGGTCCCACCATCACCAACATTGACCTGGTATGTGAAGCGGAAGTCCCTGGCATCTCCAACGAAAAGTTCCAGGAAATTGCCGCAGAAGCCAAAGTAAAATGCCCCGTTTCCAAAGTGTTGGCTGCCGCTGAAATTTCTTTAGTAGCTACCCTGGTTTAAGTAAGACTCCCCATTTGCCCCGCTGCCAATATTGGTGGCGGGGTTTTCCCCATTTTTTCTATAAACAATAAAATGCGATATTGATTATATTTCTTCAAGTAACGGAAGTATTGTTTTATCTCGCCATTCCACCAGAAGGCCAAGTAGATAATCCAAATTTACTATATCTTCTTCTGGACAAAGCGTCGTCGCTGCTTCATAACAAGGGAAACCACTCTGTTTATTAATACCAACTTCGGCAAGTAGTGAAATAGTCCATTTTTTTGTTCCCACAAGTTCCCAATTCCCCCACTCTTCATGATGCTTGAAGTAATTTGCTATAGCATCACATAGCTGAAGTTGTGTTAGATTTGCCCCTTCAATTTTATTGCTGAAATCCTTCAATAGTTGATGTTTTTTGAAATTTTCTTTTCCTTTCATCAAGAGGTTAGCATCTGCAATAGTTCCTGTAATGTACGTTTGTGCGGTAACGAAGGCTATTCCATACATCCATTCAGCTTGTTCAACTACGAATTCAACTTCAAATTCATCGTCTGCATTTTCAGCTTGTCGTCTTAAAGAACGAAGGTTTCCATTGAGCGCGTCAAAAATGCTTTTAACCATTGTGTAACGGGAATCTTGCTCAATTAATGGCTTTAATATATTCATTTAGTGCTAAAACTCTCTCATTTCTTATCAAAAATCGCCGTGTTACCGTCTTCGTCTCTAGTCCGATTTTCCCAGGGGGCCAACAGCGGCCTGTTAACTTGTCCCTAGTATTTATTTTATATTTCAATATTAGCAAGTGCTGGGGATACCGAATTCCTTCAAAATTCAGAATGGCTCATCTTCCATCAGCGATTCTAGCCATTCACCTAACCATTTAATAGCATCATCATATTTCGTCGTAGGAAGTTCACGATAGGTTGGAATGCGATAACGACGGTATAGCTCGCCATAAACGCCACCATATTCATTTTTCCCAGTTTGTTTACCTAACTCTCTCGCTATCGTCTTGATTGCTTGACTGATCGCTGTTGCTTGGTCAGGTGTGATTTTGCCACTGCTGCCTAACTGGGTTTCAATCTGTTCAAGGCGCTGTTCATGTTTATCGAGTCGTGACTCCAGTAATATTTGATTTCTTGCTAACGTGGTAAGCGCTTGAAAGGTCTTATATGCTTGCACCGCAGGAGAATCAGTTTGTAGCAAGTCATCGAAAGATGGATCTGCCGTAAGGCGTCCTTCTTGGAAGGCTTCCCAAAGCACTTTGGCAACTTCGCGCTTATAACGAATAATTTTATCCTTTACGTCAGCATCAACACGATTGGCTTCAATGCCAGCTAACCATAATGGCACTAAATCTACACGTAACGCATATGTTTGTTGGCGGCCACGGGTACCCATCATGGGTACTCTTTCCAAACCATCATTCAAAACTTCGTCCCGTTTGATGCGATCTGTTTGCCGTTGTGGTCGGCTGATACCTAATGCCTGGCACATTTGGCGCACTGATACATAGACCTGCCCATCATCTGCACGAACGGCCGTTAACGCATCCCCATAAAACTCAACTTCTTTTTGCTCAACAACAGTCAGATTTTCATTCATATTGCCTGCCTCGCTAATAAATTTGTCACATCCCAATCAACATCCGCAGCAACCGCCGCGTCACCGCCTTCGTCTCTGGGCC
>JACSSI010000407.1 GCA_014879345.1 Anaerolineae bacterium
GAGAGATGGGGGTGAGAACGGCCGTTGGTTGGGTGTGCTTGGGGATGGGAGAACGGCCGTTTGGCTTTCCTGATTAGCAAGATGTTGAGAGATTGGGGTGAGAACGGCCGTTGGTCGTTATGTTAAATGTTGGTTATTAGGTGTTGAGACAAAATGCCAACTAGTGATATTGACAGAATCAACTATGAAAAATACAAATTCCCGTATTGCAACCTTAGGAAACGTCTATATCTAATGTGTCATCTGCCATCGGTGCAACGTCAGGTATAGCCGCTAAAAACGCTTCGAAATCAGCACGACTCCCTTTACTTGCCTCCGCACGCAAATATTCCACAGTACGTAAAGCACTTATTTTTTCCACCGCTGCCAACGTTAAAAATTGGTTTATAGAAACACCCTCAGCTTCTGCCAATGCCTTTATTTCTTTGTGGACACTAGTGGGTAATCGAATGGTTAATGCTGTCATTTGAACTCTCCAATTTCAACAAGAAAATCACGTGGCTTAACTGCCTCTATATCAAAAATGTCAATACCACGAAAGTCTTTCAAATTAAATGTAATGATTCTTTTTGCTTGGGCGGCAACAGCCAGTTCAAGCACCATATCATCTTTCACATCCGGCAAAAAAGGTCGCCAATAAAAGTAAATTTCTTGAAGATGTGCCTGTGAAGTGAGATACTGCACCGTGCCGAATATCTGTTCATCCGTCAAGCCTTTTAGCCGATGTTCTGGCCTCATTAGCACATCAAGATATTCAAAATAAAGCGGTGTTGAAAGACATATCTCAAATCGCTTATCTGGGATAAGTTGTAAAAGATAGTAAGATGCACCACGACGAGATCGGGATGCAGCAATAAGGATATTGGTATCTAAAACAACTTTCATGGTATCAAATATGCCACCAAAGCGCACAAATGTCAATAAGGAGGAATTTTTTTCATTCTTTGCAAATGCGAAATGGATTACAGGGATTTAGACTGCCTGAGTGCAACAGGTTGAAGGGGGTGAAAACGGCCATTGGTTGGTTGTGCTGGGGATGGGAGAACGGCCGTTTGGTTTTGGGTATCCATTTGCTACCACCTGTGGAGGTTCGCCTTCGCGGGCATGACACGATTACCAGCTTATTTTTTAAGCTCCATAAACCATCACGCCAAACCTGTATGCCAACCCTGCCCGAACTTGCCAAAGTTTGCTAAACTCAGGTCATGTCTGAGCAAGCTGATCAACGTCGCTGGTACCATAATGACACCCTGCATCGTGCCATCGAGTGGCTTGTTTTGCTGATGGTGCTGATGGCTGCCTTGTGGGCAGGCACACGCACCACAGAAGCGCCGCAACTTATCCTGCTCACTACCCTCACCATCATCACCATCAACTTCAGTTTACCGCCCAAACGGGGGGCAGTGGGGCTGGTACCGCTGGTTTCTGTGAGCAGTTTGCTGATTTTGGGCTTGGAAACGGCCGTTCTCCTGCTCATCATCAGCATTATTCTGGCTGAACTGGCTGGCCCGCTCTGGAAACCGCTGTGGGAATATGTGGATTTAAAACGGCCGTCCTGGCGGCAGCGGTTAGGAGCAGATTTTATTTATTTGCTCACCCTCATCATCGCCGGACAAGTCTACCGGCTGCTGGGCGGCACAACACCGCTCACCGCCCTTGCCATCGACAACCTGGATTGGTCGCTGCTCATCACGCTGGCTGTGGTTTACGGATTGGTCTATTTTCTGCTGACACTGCTGGCATGGGTCATCATGCGCGAACCGTTGGCCGAGTTTTTCAGCGAAAACGCCGTCCCCATTCTCACCTTTGGTTTACTGGTGCAGCCGTTTGCCCTGCTGGGCAGCATCACCTACATTCGCAGCGGACTGCCCGTCTTTGTGATCTATGCTCTGGGGGTGACGGTATTTGCGGTGGTTGTGTGGCTGTCATGGCAGCGCCGCTTTATTTTGCAGCGGCAGTTGGCACAATTTTCGGCGCTTAACCGCAGTGGTGCGTCGCTACGCGAAACACTGGAGTTGGAACAGGTACTGATGCGCACGTATGAGCTGGTGACAGAACTGGTTCCGGTTGACCAGTTTACGATTGCGCTGCTGGATGAACAGGGGGTCTGGCAACGGCCGTTTCGACAAGCTCAAGGTAAACCGATTCGGCAAGTACAGACCTCTGAGGTTTCAGAAACCTCAGAGGTCGCCTATGCACCCGATGATTTCACGCGCTGGGTGGCTGAAAACAAAAAACTACTCGACACTGATTACCGCAACATCCACTTTGCCGCCCGCCACGGCCTGACGCTGCCCCAGCCAAAACCAAACGCCTGGCTCGGCATTCCGTTAACGGCCGTTGAGCAAGTTATTGGTGTGATGGTGTTGCAGAGATACCCACCCCAACCACCGTTCAGCCATTGGAACCGGCAGGTGCTGCTCGCCATCGCAGGACAAGCCAGCGCCGCCATCCAAAATGCCCGCCTCTACAGCGAAACCCTGCGCCTCTACAATCTCACCGACGAAGCGCTGGCACAGCGTGTCAAGCAGTTGCAAGCGCTGCTCAATTCGATGAAAGAAGGTGTGCTTATGATTGATACGCAGGGGCGGGTTGTGCTGGTTAATCCCCCCGCTGCCCATCTGCTTGGGCAGGCGAGTGAAGCACTGCTTTTACAAGGATTTTTGCCGGAGGAAACGGCCGTTTCTCTCGGATTCAGCCACACAGCCTTGCAAACTTTACTAGACCACCTGCACAGCAATCAACTGCCGCCTGCACAGCAAGTCGAATTTCAAACGGCGGCTGGACAAACTTTTCTACGCCTGGATGCGCCCGTTTTGGCCGCCAACGGACAGGCCATCGGCTGGCTGATGCTCTTCCGCAACATCACAGAGGAGCGGGAACTGGCGGAACGACGCACCGACCTCACGCGCATGATCGTGCATGATTTGCGCAACCCGCTGACAACGTTAGCCAGCACCATCAGCCTCTTGGAACACCAACTCCTGCCTGAAAACGGCACTATTGACGGCAACTTTGCCACCACCACCTCTCTCCTGCAAACGGCCGATATGGGTGTGGCAGATATGCTGGATATGGTCGATTCACTGATGGACATCAACCGCATGGAAGCAGGCCAGGAGGTGGTGGATGCGGAGGCTATGCACCTGCCGCCACTAGCGGCGCAAGTCGTAGCACGGCTGCAACCCTGGGCGCAGGAACGGCGCATCGCTCTCGCTTTTGCCGACAGTCCCAGCGATCTGCCCGCTGTGTGGGGCGATGCGGAAGTTCTGCGCCGTGTGTTCATCAACTTGCTCGATAATGCTTTGAAATTCACACCATCAGGCGGCTCGGTAAACGGCCGTTTTCTGCCCGACACCAACAGTATTACCGGCTATGAACCGGGCATCATTTGCATCATTCAAGACACAGGGCCAGGCATCCCACCTGAATCACGTGAGCAGGTTTTTGAGCGGTTCACACGCACAAACCAGGGCGGCGCTCCCATTCGCGGCACTGGCCTGGGTCTCACGTTTTGCAAACTGGTGATTGAAGCGCATAACGGCCGTATTTGGGTCGAAGATAATCCGGCAGGCGGCAGCCAATTCGTTTTCACCCTGCCCGGCATGCCGATTTTTGAAGGATTAAATGCTTAATAAGCGTTCGTTTTCAACTTGCCGAGATTGGTCCAATCTTGAAGATTGGACCAATCTAAAGGTAGACCTATCAAGTTTACTCAGGAGATTTAATATTCACCCTTAAAAAAGGAAAAAACTATGAAACCAACCAACCCATTTTTATCCCTCGACCGCCACATCATGGGCGATGTCTATACCACCACAGAAGTGATGGATAACCTGACCATCCTCTGTGATGATTTTGGCTCCCGCTTTGGTGGCACACCCGGTGAAAAACTGGCCGCCGACTTTATGAAAGCAAAACTGGAAGCATACGGCCTGAGCAATGTCCATCTGGAACCCATCGAGTACACTGGCTGGCGCAGGGGAGATGTGAAGCTGGAAATCCTGGAACCTATCCAGGCAGTGCTGCCCTGCATCACGCTGCCCCACTCCCCACCCTGTGAACTGGAAGGCATTATCGTCGATTTAGGCGATGGCGCACCCGAGGATTTTGACAAACGCGCTGACGAAATTAAAGGCAATATCGTCATGACAACCAGCGAGGTCAAGCCCAAGGGCAGCACACGTTGGGTACACCGCATGGAAAAAAACGGCCGTGCTATCATCGCTGGCGCCACTGGCTTCATCTTCGTCAATCATTATCCAGGCTTTGGCCCGGCCACGGGTGGCATCGGTCATGCAGACGGCGCCTCTCTTATTCCTGGCATCTCTCTGGCGATGGAAGACGGCGCCTTCTTGCAGCGGCTCATCAAACGAAACGGCCGTGTCAAAATCCGGCTCACCAGCACCGACCAAATAGAACCGATGACCTCATGGAACGTCGTCGCTGAACTGCCTGGCACAAAATATCCAGAACAGCTTGTTATGCTGGGCTGCCATTATGACGGTCATGATATTTCTCAAGGGGCTGCGGATCCCGCTTCCGGCACAGTCGCCTTGATAGAAGCTGCTCGCGTTTTGGCTCAATACGGCGCAGATACGCCCGCCACCATTCGCTTTTTGCTGTGGGGGGTGGAAGAAATCGGGCTAATTGGCTCAACCCAATATGTGGAGAAACATGCTGATGAACTGGATAACGTGCGCTTCTATTTGAATATGGATATGGCTGGCGCGATGGCAAATCCAGGCATTGTCCTCAACAAATGGCCTGACCTGGAAACCTTGCTGCTGGAGTGGAGCGATGAAATGGCGCTGCCTTTTGGCATCGAACAATCTATCAACGCCCACTCTGATCATTATCCCTTTTTGATAGCTGGTGTTCCAACTGGCGGCATCGGCAGCGTTGGCAGCAAAGAACGCAGTGGGCGCGGCTACGGCCACACCCGCTACGACACGCTAGATAAGGTGGATTTGCGTAATCTACGTGAGGCATCGGCGCTGGCGGCTCGCCTGGCTTACCGCATGGCAATGGCTGAGAATTGGCCTGCTGCTCGTCGCAGTCAGGAAATTGTGGCTGAATTACTCGATAATCCTGAAAATAAGGAAGAAGAGACTTTCTTCGCCAAATTAGACGAATATTACGCACAAATGCGGTAGAAATAGGATTCACAAGATTGGTCCAATCTTAAAAGATTGGACCAATCTAATGCGCAAATGGGGGGATAACGGCCGTTTTCATGCCACCATCTCAAATAATTTCACCCCGCTCCGCCCGGATAACATCCAG
>JACSSI010000408.1 GCA_014879345.1 Anaerolineae bacterium
CGCGAATTAGAAAACATTCGCAGACAGAGACCACCAGACAAAGAATCAATTGCTGTCGAGCGTACCAGAGACACTCTACAGAAAAACCTGAACCAATTACGCGCCGAAATCGAGGCAGCCATTCATGTGATAGCAGGTAGCAACCATGGACAACTTTGACATCGAGGGCGAATTAGCCCACATTCGCAGCAGCATAGAAACTCTTAGCGGTCAACTTGAAGACCTTTTTTTGCTGGCCGGAGACAGAATAGATCGGTTTGAAACAGAAACCGATCGTCGATTTCGGCGCACTGCTAATCCATATCCGGGAAATCCGCGCAGAGTTGGCACAACTCTCGACGCGCGTCGATGGCCTGGAGCGAAAACGGAAACCCGCAGCGCCAAAACAAACCGACCAGAACCTTTTACATGACGCGATTTCAAATTCATACAACACGGCCGAGCTTCGATTTCTGGCCACTAAACTCGACATCCCTTTTGAAGACATCAAGGGGGATGGCCGAACTGAAGCCGCGCTGAATCTGGTGCTTTTCATGCGCCGCCGAGGGCAGCTATCCGCGCTTATTTCTGTCTTGACCGAAGAGCGACCTCATGTTTGCTGGAGCAACTATCAATAAAAAAAAGACCGCCAAAAGCGGTCTTTTTTTATTGTACTGTAGTGGCGATATGCGGCCGCTGCGAGCTGCATTTCGCCACCATTTTCAAGTCCCCGAAGGGGCTACCCGCTCCTTCGCCCTGACCGCTTCCCCACTGCCGAAGCGCCGCTTCGCGGTTGAAAACATATTTCCTAATGACCTGTTTTCCCTAACTTCCTCATCAGCATCAACGTCATTAAACAGTCACCGACCGCATCATGCGCACCGACTACTCCAATACCTTGCTGCCCACAAGCGTTCGACAAAGATTGCCACGTGAAACTTTGGCGCCAGCTTGACCAATCCCCGTAAAACTCTGCGTAAGGCTTCATCACGTCAACCCATTTACACGCTTTTGTTATGTCCTCTAACCCATGCGCTGCACACGAAGCCTGAATTCGTGCCTTATCGAACGAAGCATTGTAAACATAAACCCACTGCCCACTAATGATATTAAAAACATCGTCGTAAATTTCCGCGAATGTCAACGACCGCGCCACAAGTTCGTCTGTAAGACCGTGTACACGAGATGCGCCACTTGAAATCGGCACAGTCGGTTTTACCATTGTGTCCATCAAAAGACCGCCTCGCTTGTCTATAATACCAATCTGACACACCTGATCTAAACGACCAAGCCCCGTTGTCTCCGTGTCCAGGATGATAAAATCATGTTTAGCCCACTGTTCTCGAAACCAATCTTTACTCACTTTACACTCCTATTGCAATTGCTTCCGACCACTCATTTGAGACGTCAACCCGCTAACCAATTCACCAACAGACTGCCCATTCAACTCCCTGCGCTTCTCAATGTACCCCGCGACGGCCGGGGGCGTCATCGCCTCCTCTGCTTGGCGCAGTTGGTAATTTTCATAAGCCTGGATAAACCTAGATCGCCATGCCGGTTCGTCTGAAACATCAGACATACCAAACGCATGAAGCCCCCCCAAAGCATCAATGGCCTTTTTCGCCATTGGATGCGGCGGCGAACCGCCTCCCAACGCCCTTTTAATCTGCCCCCAGGCCGTGTAAGAATCCGGCATATCATCAGCGCGATTTATAAGACCAACGGCTATTTGTCTCAAATCCGCAACGGCCGGGAACCATTTCGAGGTTGCTATATGCTGCACAGTCGCCGCCTTGAGTAAGTCGTCGTCAATATCCCTTAACGCAACCCCAAATACACGAACGGTCGCGGCCACCGCTTCGCTTTCAGTTTGCCCGGCGCGTTCTTTCGGTTTGTTAGCCAACGGCGCATTAAACAAAAGCCCCGCGATTTCTCCAATTGTCTCCAGTGATGCCATTAAAAACCTCCTAAATCTGACAGAGCAGCATTGATAATATCACCTTGCGTTTGACTACTCGCGGGAGAAGGAGACCCCCGAGGCACCGGCACATTTGGCTCATGAATACTCAACCACTGGCGGCGAACGCTGTGCTTAATCGCCTCAACTGCCCGATCACTACCCCACTCGGCCAGCCGGGCCAACTCAACCTCGCCAGCAACCTGACCCAGGTAGCTGCCTTTGTCAATCAAATGCCTGAACCAAAGCACCCAGGCATCCTCAAATTCTGGTGTTTTAAGACGGTTTGGCATTTCCCAAACCGGATGGCCGGAAGGTTTGGACGAACACGCGCCTTTTTTTTGTTTTTTAGACACCGTAGGTGTCTTTTTTTGTTTAAAAGAAGGCAGTTCAAATTTTGAACTTTCGTCTACTTCGGAAAGTTCAAATTTTGAACTTTCGTCTACTTCGGAAAGTTCAAAATTTGAACTTTCGTCTACTACTTCTTGCTCCTCATTTAGTTCATAATTTGAACTATAGTCTACATTTTGAACTTTGAATAACTCATCGAACGCACTGTTAACAGCCCATTTTGACTTACGGCCACGCCGGAAAAAGCCCCGCTCGTCCACGGCATCCATAGCCTTAGCCACACTGCCCCGAGACATGCCCGTCAGCCTGACCATATCATCCCATGTCAATTCACACTCTTTTCTATGCCAGCCAAATGTTTGCCTGACCAAAACGGCCGTCAAACGAGACTCGACCTCACCCATCGACTGCATGGCTTCTATGATTTCATTCGGTGTCTTCGTGTAAGGAACTGTCATACTTGCACTAAAAGTCTTCAAAATCCTCTAAATATGGCGGCTGGCCGTGCTTTCGCGTATAACCAGCCATAACCACAAAGAAGCAAAACAGAAGCCCCACAAGAAGAGCGATCCACCAATTCCACTCTGCTTTCCCCACAAGCAACATACAGAAATACACAGACGGGACAAGGACCGCACTCCCCACCGCACCCCAATAAACAATCTTTTCTGGCTCATCCAAATCATGCCACGACACAACTTTCTTTCGGCTTCTCATGATGCCCCCTTTAATCGTATTTAGCCGCCATTAAATCCATTAACGACATCTGTGTAACAGGAACCTTAGCGATTGTCGGTGTAGCCCCCGCATGTCGTGTTTTTTGCAAGCGAATTTGATGCGCCATCACGGTTTCGCCTTTCAGCAGCAAAACCTCACCAGTTTTCAACTTGCTCACTTTTTCCGTCACCCACTTGTTATCACGCGGGATCAAACCCTTGTAAACATCCAAATCGGCCGGATGCCTGACTTTGTGCAAGAAACATATGTCGGCCTGGGTCAAGACGTTTTTGTCCACCATAGACGACCGCTGGCTCATCATAACCAACGACAGGCCGCGCTTGCGACCACGTGTCGCAATCCTGACAAAGATACCGGACACACCAGTCTTACCAGCCTGGGGTATCCAGTTGTGACACTCCTCAAGAAAGATGACCGCTGGTATACGCGCCACTTTCGCCGCGTCCCAGATACCAACAAACATGCGCTGTATCAAACCCTCGTGATTCTCGGTTGGCTCCCCACTCAGATCCACCACAACAGACATGCCATTCCGGTAAGCCTTAACACCCACTTCACGAGCATTATCATCTGTCAATGGCATATCGACCTTACACTCAAGCGAATTACCCACAATGGCAACATTCGGATAAGCATCTTTCAACGTGTAATACTCACCCTCTAAATCAACCACAATTATGGGCAAGCCCAAATCCAGACACTCCTCCATTAGCACCGCGCCCGTGTTTGATTTACCGCTGCCTTTTATGCCAAGCACAGCCACGGACTCGCCAATAAACGTCTCTGGCCGAATAGACAATCGTCCATATGTATCCAAAGCCATCAAAAACCTCCTTATAACCTTTCCATTCGATAAATACGCACAACACGACCAAGGTCATCAATCACACGCGCAGAACATCGCCGCGCTTTACGGACACAAGAAGCCGTGTTTTTCGCAATGTCCACATCGTCAAATGAACTACCCCTTCGCCACTTACCCCTGTAATAATATTGAGTATGGTAACGTTCAGCCCCCTTCTCTCGTTTCACATAAATCTTCACATCACACCCCCAACGCCATTTTCATTTGCACAGTCAACACCTGCATACGCCCCTTCTTTTGCGGCCAAAAAAAGCGATACGCGAAGCTGGCCCCACTGCGTTCAAATTCATTCGTCCGGATTAAAAAGTCGGGCGCATAGAGGAACCGTAGTGAATCCTCAATAACCTCTAGCTCCTTCCCTGAAGGTTCCACACCTTCCTCTCGCCACACAACCAACTCAGACATGCCATGCAAATCATATTGACGCAGCCGCAAACCACCGCTCAATATCTTGGGCTTTCCACCCGGCTGCAAATCACGCAAAATCTGAGCGATGTAGTTCTCTTTTAATTCAGCCATCTTTAATCCTCCAGCCAATCACAATCATTCGGGTCTATCGATTCCATATTCTCAAGCAACCCCAAACAAATTCGGTAAACCTCACGCAACGCAAAGGGCATAGACCAAAACACATGACAAATGTAAAACTCATCACCTATGCCATACATCAACATTTCATAACGCCACCGAACATCCTCCCTATCTACTGGTGGACGGTAAGATACATCCAATATGGCATCCCCATCCCCATCGAGCGTTATCACACCAGACACAAAACCCTGGACTTCTTCCAACACCGCATCAACAGCCAGCAACTCAATATCGGGCTTCGGCTTCATCCCGCTTGGCCTTACCGAAGGAGCGTCATATTTTTCGTGCCAGCCCATTTCGATCATTTGGCCGACCGGCTCGCTGGCCTGGGCCATCATCGCCTGAATTTGAGCGCCAGCACGATGAGCGATAGCATACCCATCACTCTCTTTACCCAATGACGGATGACGCATACCCAACTGCAAAAGCCCCATAACTGTCACCCACTCAAATGGCGTCAAGGACAACTCCATTGACCCATATTGTTTCATCAAACGAAACATTTCTTTGTTTAAGATTCCCTGATCTACCGGATTCATTCTCACATCTCCTGTTTTTCGTGTTCTACAACAACTTTTTTTGTACCTTCCGTCCAGTGCGGAAGCTTAATAATTGGTCGCTTTACTTTGCATTCTTCACCTGCTATATACCACTGCCCATTTGCCTTCACAACCTTACCCTTCTTCAAATTCCTCTCGTTTATTTCGCGAACCAACAAGTTATAATCATCGTCATCCATCGCGGTTTCCTTCTGTAAGCATCATTACAATTGACCTAAATCATGTATACGATTTACAG
>JACSSI010000409.1 GCA_014879345.1 Anaerolineae bacterium
GCAGTCACTTGCATTTTGAGATCTTTCACAGCATCAGCCAAACGCTGCAAACGAATACGATTCATCAGCCAGGCTGCATACAAAATCGAATACGCCACCGTGCTTGCCATCAGCGTCATGCCCATCTTGGCTGAATCCAAACCAGAAAACTCCTGCAAGCCCTGTTCCGCCCCCTGTGCCGATTCTGCCATACCACCGACAACTACGGGATGAATATCACGCAAAATACGCACACTAATGTAAGCCATGATAATGGTCACAAACGCCACAATCACATAAACGGCCGCAAATCGGGCGCGTCGATCTTCATCTTCAATGGCTCCGCGCAGCATAAAATAAGCGGCGTAGGTGAGCAAAGCAATCGTAATCAATGTCAGGCGCGGACTCCACAGCCACCAGGTATTCCAGGCTGGCTTCCCCCATACCGACCCGGCCACAGTTGCCATCGTCAGAAACACCAAGCCAATTTCCACAGAAGCTAAAGACAAGGTATCCCAGCTCTTCTCACTTTTCCACAAATACATCACGCCACCAAAAAGTGCGACAAAAAAAGCAATCGCACCCACCCAGGCAGAACCAACATGGAAATAGAAAATACGCTGGACATTGCCCATCGTGCGCTCCGTTGGTGCATAAAAGAAAATAATTGCCAACGTTAGGACAATAGCAATCACAGCCGCCCAGTTCAAAATTTTCAACACTTTATCAAATCGTGGGGAAGTTACCATCCAATATCTCCTTCAAATAACCACTCGGAGATTCAAAACCCTCCGGGAAGTTGCATTTTCATAGGTCAGGATTCTACAACAAAACGGTATGTCAGGAAACCTGCTGTCAGCATAAGAATGTCGTAAATGATGACAATGAATATCGCGCTCTGCACTTCACTCCAAACCGGCTGCTGTGGGAACATGTAAGCCGCTACTCCCATCGAAGCAGGCAAAACCAGTGGCAGCGCCAAAGGCAGCAGCAAAACAGGCAGCAACACTTCTTTGGATCGGGTCTGTATTGTCATCGAAGTCACAATGACGCCGGCCGCAATATAACCAATTGTCCCTAAAACCAAAATCAGCAGCACCATGGGTCGCCACATCGGCTTGTTAAAGAAAATGATAAACAACATAATCAAAATCAGTTCTAATGCCAACGTAAACAGCGTGATACTAATGACTTTACCCAAATAAATCGCATTTCGCGGCACAGGAGCAATCAACAAGGCATCCATCGTCTGGTTTTCTTGTTCCAACGCCATCGAACGATTCAATCCCAGTGTGCCTGCCAGTAAAATCGTGGCCCACAGCAACCCGGTGGACACGTTACGAGCCGCATCCAGGTTCGATTCTAAAGCGAAATTAAACATGATCACCGTGACCACGGAGAACATGACCATGACACTGACGGTCTGCCGGGTATGGCGCTCAATACGCAAATCTTTCCAAACGACTGAGAAAACGGCCGTTATAAATTCCCTGCTCTCTGATGTTTTCTTTTGGTTCGTTACTTGCTCATTCATGGCTGGCAACTTTCTTCTTTGAACCGGTCTGCTCGGCATATAAATCCAGGAAATCCGCTGGCGAAATCGTACGGCTGTCTACATCGCACACAATCTTGCCCTGGTTTAAAATAGCAACCCGATCACATAAATTGAGACCATGTGACAAATCGTGCGTAATCATGAGGATAGAACGGCCGTTTTCATGCTCCTGCCGCAATAAATCATCCAACAAACGGGAGGCATCCTGGTCCAACCCAGTGTACGGTTCATCGAGCAGCAAAATATCCGGCTCATGCAATGTGGCCCTGGCAATCGTCAATCGCTGCACCATCCCGCGAGAAAACGTACTAACCGCATCCCGCTGCCGCGCATACAAACCAACCTTTTTCAATGCCGCCATCACCCGTTCTTCCTGATTATCCAATTGATACAACCTCGCAAAAAACGTCAAATTCTCAGCGGCCGTCAAATCCCCATACAACAAGGAATAGTGCGAAACCAACCCAATATGGCGGCGCACCCGCCCTGCCTGCTTCGGCAGCGACCAACCCCCAATCTGCACCTTACCAGAAGTAGGCTGCAATAACGTCGCCACAACCCGCATCAACGTGGACTTTCCCGCCCCATTAGAACCCACCAAGGTCACAAATTCCCCCGCGCCCACGTGCAAATCCACGCCGCGCAGCACCAAATTCATGCCATATTGCTTTACCAAGCCTTGCAACTTAATCATAAATTAGTCCAATTCACCCATTGCTCATTTATGGGACTTTACCTAAGATAATTGGAAATGCAAAAAGTTAAACTTTTGGGCAACTTGACCTAAACTCAATCCGATACACAGTATTATTTAGGCGAAAACACCTGAATTCCACCCATCTATACCCTATAGATTGATGTTTACAAACGGAGCAGATAGGTGTCAAAAAAGTGGCATTCAGCCAAAAAAACATACGTTTAGCCTACGGTGAGTTGCGAAACACCAACGATATCATTATAATTTCCTCTGATATCGGGAAAGAGGATTAGGAATAAATTTGTCTGTAGTCTTCACTGAAACCATTATTCCCTGGATACTAGGGACGCTGCTCTTACTAATCGTATTTACATTTGTAGTAGCAGTGAAATCATGGCGCGAAATGAAACGGTCTCCGTATTTCTTTATGCGCCAACAAGCAGAAAAGCGGTTGCAAACATATATGTCAACCAGCTTGGTCTTGTTATTCCTTACTGTGGGCATTGCCGCTTACGCTTGGCAAGCCCCTGCCGATAATATCTCCCGCGTAGCTGTACTTGTAAACACAAAACCCCCCACTAAAGATGTTGTTGACCTTGTTCAAGATTCACCAGAAACTGCTGATTCTATTGAATTAGTGGAATCTCTTGCAAAAGAACAAGCCACAGAAATTGTCCCCTCTTCCAAACCAACCCTTCCAAAAGATTTTGACCAATTTGAACCCACCGCTGAATTAAGAGATGATACACAACTCGGTTCGTTGTTTTTCTCTACTGAAGTCACCGAGCGGTATGAACCAGTAGAACCCAATAATATCTTTGCTGAAGGTTTTTATACTATTTACGCCACCTTTGAATACGAAGCGATGGCTGATGGTATGGAATGGGCCTGGGTGTGGCGTCATAATGGCGAAGTTTTGGAAGGCGGCAACGAGTTGTGGGAATATGGTGAAGATGGCCCAGGTTATATTTATTTGAATCCTGAAGAAGGGTTTGAAAATGGCGAATATACGCTTGATGTGTGGGTCAACGGCGAACTGCTAACCCGCTCCGATTTGACAGTAAATACTGCGGCTGCCGCTGCTGGTAACTAATACACTACATTTTTAACTATGTTTTCAAATCCCGTGCAAGTCGGGATTTTTTGTTTTAAAGAGAACGATGATTTAGAACAAAGCGGGTTACAAACCTACAATCCACTTTTATGGCTATACAGGTCTCGATGGTCATACCCGCCTTCGCGGGTATCCAGAAAGGCAACCTTTCCTATTGCAAAGCGGTTTGTTAAATCCCCAGCCGACGGCGGCCGTAAACGATAACGTTTTGCATCTCAGGCGAACGCAAGAAGAAGCAAGCCAGTAAATATGTCAGTCCACCAGCCAGCCCACCTAAAATTAACTGTATCCAGGCTGAATCAGATGGCAAATTGGTTAAGACGACCCACATAACGGCCATCATCATCCCCGTTGCCCCTAATAAACGCCACGTGCTGTTGAACAGAGAACGGCCGTTTAACCTTCCCAACTTCCGCCTTAGCAACCACAAGAGCAAAGCGACTTCAATATAGTTGGAAATACTTAATCCAAGCACCAACCCCGCTAACGGCAGATCCCCTCTTTCAGGAAAGACAATCGTACCCAGCCAAATGCCTAAAACCGCCATAAATGCCACCTGCAACCCACCTGCCAAAACCGGCGTCCAGGTATCGCTCAAAGAATAAAACGTCCGTGCAATCACTTCTAGAATCATCAACGCAATCAGACCAATGGCAAAATAAGATAGCACCGTTGCCACATAATACGAAGACTCTGCCCCAAACTCGCCGCGTTCATACAAAATAGAAACAACTGGTTCGGCTAAAAAAATGAGGAAAACAGTAATAGGCAATCCTAAAAACAGTAATAAACGCAAAGAATCTGTGACAATCTCGCGCATATCACCAAACGCCTTCTTTGCTGCCAATGTGGACAGCGTCGGAAAAGCAGCAATTCCCAATGCAATACCAATAATGCCTAAAGGTAGATTGATAATGCGGAAAGCCGCATTAAAAACTGGCAAACTCGCGTCGGAAAAAATGACCATGCCTGTCAGAAATGTGATAATGAAGAAGTTGATTTGGCTAAATGAAAGCCCCAACACTCGGGGCAGCATTAATTTTAATACTTTAATAACGCCCTGATCTCGCACCGTCAATACCCATGAATACTGGGCATGTTTTGCACGCAAGCCAGGTAGTTGAATTAGTAAATGTCCTGCTGCGCCAATCACCGTGCCAATCGCAAACCCCATCGCCTGCCCCGTTAACGGACTACCAGAAGGGTTCTGCCATAAAACGCCACCCAAAATGATGCCCAGGTTATAAATCAGCGGAGCTAACGCTGGTAAGAAAAAATGCTGTCGAGCATTCAATGCCCCCATAACCACACCACTGGCGGCAAATATGACCGTTGAGAGCAGCATCACCCGCATCAATAACACTGTCATCGGCAATAAAATAGGTGTTTCTTCGATTTTGCCATGATAGAAAAAGTTAATAATTTGAGGGGCAAAAATCATCGCCAGAATAACAATTACCAGGACCACTAAGGTAATCAAGTTGAGCACAGCAGAAAAAAGACGCCACCCACCCTTCTCATCATCATCAACAAAGTAAGCAGAAAAAGTAGGAATAAATGCTGAACCAATTGCGCCACCAGCAATAATGAAAAAAATAGCCTCAGGAAAACGACTGGCAACGGCAAAGGCTTCTGCCTCCAGCGTATCGACGCCCATGTAGTAATACATGACCATATCCCGGAAAAGCCCCACGATGCGGCCTAACAAGACCAATACGCCGACCAGACCGGCCGCACGCAGGACTAAACCACGACTGTTTTCTACGGATTGAGTTTCTGTTTCAGACATGGGGGTGAATTATACGCAGAACGGCCGTTTCTACTACCAATGATGCGCCAAGATATGGTGTGTATCTGCGTTTAAAAATAAACGGGCTGGTCTCAAAAGACCAGCCCGGAGTTTTTTGGAGAGCCAGGAACGCCGAAACCTGAC
>JACSSI010000410.1 GCA_014879345.1 Anaerolineae bacterium
GAAACGGCCGTTTCTCGGAACTGCGACACGGTTAATTGAGAGGATTGTTCAACAACATCTAACATAAAACACCTTTATTGGGCTAAAGACCAATTCATCTGTAAAAATTGATGGGGATCAACAATAGAAATTTCACGAAACGGGTTTAAGACGAGTAAATCCTGATCACCAGAAATAATGGCGTCTGCCTGACCAGTAACAGCCAATTCTAAAAATTTATCGTCTTTCGGATCACGGCACACGGAAATTGGTTCAGAAATTTGTATTAACTCGGCTTCATGAACCAACACATTCAAAAAACCTAGACGTTCACTCTCTGTCAGGTATTTATTAAATTTTTCTCGTTTGAGAACCTCGTTTAATTCAATAATAACCGCCATAGAAAGCAATAGTTGTCCTTCTTGACCAGCTTTATCAAAAGCACGCCGTGAAATTGATTGTTTTATCAAAACGGCGCTTACAACGAGATTCGTATCTAAAACAAAACGAGGTCTAGTCGTCATTGAGCAGCGATTCCAGGATTTCCGGGGTTAAACCACGCGCTTGAGCCTTATCACTGATTTCATCCATCACATCAGGCAAGGAGATTTCTGGATCGCCATATTCTTTGATCCACATGCTAAACAGGAGATTAAGTTTTTCTTTATCAGTTTGTGGTGCTTTTGTATAGATACGAGCCGCATCTTTATCGAGTTGAACAGTAATCATTGACATGGTCATTTAAAAACCTCCATCACTTCAAATCTATTGTGCCAAATTGGTTCAATCTCCAAGATTGAACCAATCTAATTGTACACGAGGATTATGGTTCCAGAGAGGAAAAATAATCTCGGATGTAGCCTTTCATGCCTAAGGGAATATAGTCATCGGCTAACGCTTCGGAGGCAGCGTTGCGGTAATCGCCGAAGACCTGGTTGTAGGGGACGACGGAACCTTCGTTGCCAAATTCGGTGGCGGTTTCGCTGAGAAGTGCGCCACAGCTTGACGGATCAGCGATGCATTCGGCGGGTAGTTCAATTTCGATGCCTTCAGTGCTGCTCAGATCGCGGAACTCTGGCACGAAAACGTTTTCAGCATGGCCGCCGCCAGGGCCTGGCCCGCCAGCGCCCTGGCCTTGTTGACCGCCAGCGCCCTGACCTGCCCCTTGTCCCAACCCACTGCCTTCACCCTGGCCTTCACCTGTTCCTTGTCCTTGTCCTTGTTGACCTTGACCTTGTTGGCCTTGGCCGGATTGAGTGCCTTGTGCCGTCTGGGTGCCTTGTTGCCCTTCACCTTGCTGACCCGCTTGCGCGACGGATTGACGCCCTTCGGCCATTTGACCAGCGGCGCTTTGGGCTTGTTGGGAAGCAGCACTTTGTTGACCGCGCTGCTGGAGTGTGCCGGCAGCGTCACGCAAGGCTTGTTGAGCGGCGGCGGTGTCGCCATTTTGCAGGGCTTGGGCGGCGTCGGCGAACTGTTGGGCTAATTCAGCATCGACATCTTGCAGGGCTTGCGCTGTTTCTGCTAAATCTTGAGCCAATGCGGCTTGTTCTTCGGCAGTCAGATTGGGCAATGTGTCGGCCAGTTGGGCGGCAGCGGCGGCGGCGCTGAACAGGTCGCCGTTTTGCAGGCTTTGGCCTAGCTGCTGTCCGGCGCTGTTTTGTGCCAGCGGTTGTCCGGCTTCTTGCAAGCGCTGCTGGAGAGCGCTGGTATCGTTGTCGGCGGCGAGTTGTTTGAGGTCGGCTTCGGCTTCGGAGAGGGTGGCGACGGTTTGTTCTTGGGAAGCCGCGCCGGCGTTGAGAGCTTCTAGCGCACTTTCAACGGGTTGGAGCAGGTCTTCTTTTTGTTCTTCGGTGAGTGTGGGGTTTTCCAGGATTTCTTCTTGAATGGCTTCCAGGGATTCGATTTGCTCGGCAACGGCTTTTTCAATTGCCCGTGCTTTTTCCAGGATGGCTTGCTGTGGGTTCGGCAGGA
Organism: Anaerolineae bacterium; assembly: GCA_014879345.1. Classification (GTDB taxonomy): domain Bacteria; phylum Chloroflexota; class Anaerolineae; order Promineifilales; family Promineifilaceae. The sequence continues at coordinate 1,954 of JACSSI010000410.1, forward strand.
AATAGGCCATGAGCAGCAAGCCGATGGACAGGGCGATGAAGAGCCAATCCCGGCGGTCGAGGCGATAGGGCAGGTCATGTTTTACGTCTACACGGTCGATGGCTGTGCAGGTGTCGGCCAGTTGTTCTTGAGCGATGGTATCAGGCACGAGCAAAACGCCTTCATGAATTTCAACGGCCGTTACCACTCTTTCTTTCAGCCTAAACTGCTTATCCGCAAACTTGGCCTGGTCGCGGACTGAATACCGTCGCGCAAACACAATCACCAGCCCACTGACCAGTCCTACCAGACCGAGTGTGAGGCCCACGATGGCGACTTGCTGATTATCCAATAACGGCCGTAGGCGGGAGACAGTTGCCACCACCACCGCCAGCATCAAGCCAGCCAATACTGCTTTAGGCAGCCACAACAAACCATCGCGCCGGAGACGACGGCCGTTCCAGCGGCGGAGTTGGGTGATAAGGTGTGGAAAAGAAGATTCAGTCATAGGAAAAGATTGAAGATTGAAGATTAAAGATTAGCAGGCATAAAGCACCCGATCTTTTTCAATCTTTGTCTTTATTGATTCGCAATCTTGCGTACCTTGCGCACACTGAGCCAGTATAAAAGCAGAGCCAGCAGAATGTAAAGGATGAGAAAAAGCCACCAGGGAGACGGAAACCAGAATGTACTGCCGCCGCTGCCAAACGATTGCTGGAAGAAGAACAATGCATCTTCCTCGACCAATATCACGTCACTCACGATCAGGGTTGCCGGTAGATTTACCGCTGACAGGAGTAGACCACCGTAAAGTAACAGCATTTCTCCAATCCAACTCATCGACATGCCCGCCAAAATAGGGCTGGAAACCATGGCTGCCAATATGGCAATGAACGGGATACCCGCGATTAAAAACAGCGCACCGGCAAAAGTCATGACGCTGGCGGCCTGGGTGCTGCGCATGATGCTGGAGCAATACAACCCCCACAGCGCAAATGTGACGGCCGCCACAAAAATGATTACTTGAGACATGATCAATTCTAGTCCGGAAATACCGCCCAGCAGAAAGGCGACACTTTGCAGGGGAATGGACGCAATCAACAGTAAAAAGACGTAGCTCAAGGCAGAAATGAGTTTGCCTGTGACCAAACTTTTGCCAGAAAGTAGCGTCGTGCGCAGCAGGTCAAAGGTTTGGCGCTCTTTTTCGCCACTGACTGCGCCTACGGTGAAAGAGGGTCCCACAAAGATGACCATGAAGACCTCAACAGCGAGGACGCCCATGAACACCGCTTTACCTGCGTCCCGCGCATTGGGGCCATAAGGGCCTGACGAGGCGGCAAAGGTGGCGTAAATCAGGGTAACGAAGATGCTCATTGCCAATAAATAGAGAGTCAACACCACGAAGGCACGACGACCGCGCATCCGGCTGCGCAGTTCTTTCATGGTGACGGGGTTTTGGCGCAAGGATTTGAAGCGTTTCTTTTTAGGTTGAGGTTGGGTTAGTTCAGTCATAGGTCTCGTATAGCGTAGTGCGTAGTGCGTAGTTCCTCTGATTTTACGCACTACGTTCTACGTTCTATAAATTATTCCGTTCTTAATTTTTTGGCTTGCTGAAGAAGACCCAGCCAAACGGCCGTTATCAGCAATATATAAATGACAAGCGGCGCCAAGACAGTCAGTAACAAAGACCATGTTTCATGCAAGTTTGCCAAAAAGCTGACTGCCAGCCACATCCCGCTGCTGTTAAACAATTTCACCAGCACCACCGCACTGTACGCGCCTACCAGCGCCATCATCACGGAACCGGCCAGCGTAGAGGCATACATACCCACAAACGCCGCAAAGATAATTTCCAGCCAGGGGCGCAGCATGGTTGCCAGCCCCACTAAACTACCCCACCAGGCCAGCTTGCCGCCAAACACGGTGATGGAGCAAGCCATAATGCTGCCTTGCAGCAGGGTCATTACAAACAAAATCAGCCAGATACGCAGTCGTGACAGGGAGCCAAACAGTTTCGCCAAAAAAATGGATTCCAGCGAAAGCGGCGTTGTCCGTAAAATATCCCAGGTGCCGCCCATGCGTTCTGTGCTGATGGTGGGCGCGGTGAGGGCGGGGGCCATAATTTGCGCATAAAGGGTAACGGCCGTTATCAAAAATCCAGGCAAACAAATAAAACAAGCCGCCGCAAACATCTCATCATTGCCCGTAAACAGCGCCGGGTTGGTTGCCCCGCCGCAAATGCCTAACGAAATAACGCCAATAATGATAAACGGCGAAAAGCGCGTAATCTGCTGGTAAAACGGGTTGGGATTACCCCACACACCCGTCTCGCGCAGATAAACGGGATTTTGCTTCAATGCTTGCCACTGTTGATACGGGTTCAAGGATTGATTCTCCAAAAGCAGTTACACAGAGAATCACAGAGAGAAACAAGAGAATGACGACATCTAATCTGCGAAATCTGTGGATTGTTTTCCATGTTTTAGTTCACAATGCCTTTGGTAACGTGCAAGAATACATCTTCCAGATCGCCAGTTTCTTCCTGGAGCGTGAGCAGCGGGATGCCTTGAGACACGATGTCGGCCAGCAGGTTTTGCAACGCTTCATCGTTGCCGCCGAAATCAATGCGGATGGTGTCGATGGGCAAGTCTAGTTCAGTGCCTGGGGTAATTTGATGCACGCCTTCATAGCCCACCAAAAATTCTTGCAGCGATTGGGTATCGCCCAACACGCGCATTTGAATTAAACGGTGGGCGCGGAGCTGCTTCTTCATCTCCGCCATGTCGCCATGGGCGATGAGCCGCCCCGCCTCCACAATGCCGATGCTGGTGCAAATATCTGCCACCTCAGACAAGATGTGGGATGAGAAGAAAATGGTCTTGCCCATGTTTTTTAACTCGCGCAGCAGTTCGCGCATTTCAATGCGGGCGCGGGGGTCCAGGCCGCTGGCGGGTTCATCCAAAATGAGAACTTGCGGATCGTGTGTCAACGTTCTGGCGAGACAGAGCCGCTGTTTCATGCCTCGGCTCAGGGTCTCCACAAAAGCCTCTTTTTTATGCCCTAAATCGACAAGTGCCAGCAAATCGTCAATCATGCCAGCGCGTGTCGTGGATGGAATATCGTAACAAGCAGCAAAAAAGTCGAGGTATTCCCACACTTTCATGTCTTCGTATACGCCAAAAAAGTCGGGCATATAGCCGATGGCGCGGCGCACGCCACGCGGATCATCGCTTACTGAGCAGCCTGCTACCCATGCTTTACCCGATGTCGGCTTGAGCAGGGTGGTGAGGATGCGCATGGTGGTGGTTTTGCCCGCACCATTGGGACCTATGAAGCCAAA
>JACSSI010000411.1 GCA_014879345.1 Anaerolineae bacterium
ACCAGTTCAATCGGACAGTTGGCCTCCACCTTGCATTCCGTGCCAGTGCTAACTTCGCCAATTGTGCCGATGTGGGGGTCTGAGCCAGAGAGTGGTCGCCAGTAGCCAGTGACGGGGGTGATGGACAGGCAGTGGTCGTATTGCCCGATGCGCCCCACACCAGCTTCATGGAGCGCGTGGCGTAATGGCTCGACATGCGTTTCAGGGATGAAGATTTCTAGTTTGACGGTTTGAACTTGCATCAGTTTTAGCTCATATCCCGCATGACTCGCGCTACCATTTGGTCGAGGGTGTCCAGGTTAGCGACGGTCAGGTCGGAATCGGGGATGTAGATGTCGTATTCATCTTCGATGAAGACGCCGAATTCGGCCAGGGCGAAGGAGTCCATGAGGCCGCCAGTGATGATGCCTTCGTCGTTTTTGAGGTTGTAGCTGTCGTCACGAATCAGTTCGGTGACGATGAATGTGCGGATGTTTTCGCGGATGGATTGTTCGTTCATGAGGTTCTCCAGGTTTAAGGTTGCAAAGTTGCAGCGTGGCAAGGTTGCAGGGTGTTGGTTTGTTAAGCGGTAGGGAAAATACAGAAGTTTGGGGTGGTTGTCAAAAAATCAAAGATTGAAGATTGAAGATTGGCTGGCCTGTTAATCTTCAATCTTCAATCTTCAAGAATGATTGCAGTGCCTTGCTGATATGCTCTGCGTACAGCCTGGTTCCTTCTGGTGTGAGGTGGACGGGGGTGTCGGTAAATTGTTCGGGGGGGATGGTGTTCCAGAGGTCGAGATAGTGCCAGTTTTGGGCAACGGCCGTTTCCCCCAGCATTTCTCTAAACTGATCATATGCCCAACGGGGATAGAACGCATTGTAGCGCAGGTCGCTGTTTTGGCCGCTGCTGATGAACATGGGTTCGTTGATGAGCAGGATTGGCACGTCACCCGCGATTGCCATGCCTGCGTTCAGCACGTCGAAGGCGAGGTCGGCGGTGGTGAGGGTGGCGGGTTCAGGGAAGGTTTGCCAGCTTAGATCGGCGTCAAAATCGGAGGTGCGCTCGGGGATGTCGGCGGGGATGGCCTGGTCGATGCCGGTGGCGGCCCAGGAGACGCCATACGCTTGCAAACGGAGCAGGTCAGCCAGATTGCGCCGTTGGCCGAAGATGGTGCTGTCGAGAAAGGTGGGGTCTACAAAACGGCCGTCTTGGGCATCCAAATCAAGGTCGTAATCTGTGATAAGTTGGCGCACGCGCTTTGGGTTATTTTGCACGAGCGGCGGGAAGAGTTGCTTGTCGCGTGGGAAGGATTCCAGCGTCACCGGCCACAGGATGAGGTCGGGATCATACGCCATCCCTTCTTCCAAGAGCATGATGTCTTTGGTGAGTGCCATGACGGGGTAGCCGAGATTGTAAACGTGGACGGAACGGCCGTTTTCATCTTCCAATCCCATCTCGTTCAACTGTGCCGTCAGCGTGTCCTCGTTTTCTAAAAACCAGCCCCACGTGCCAGAGTCGCCGATGAGCAAGACGCGGAATTCGTCGGCGGCTTTGGGTTGTTGCAAGCGGTGGCTAGCAAACATGGCAGGCATGTTGAAGGTGCTGAGGTTGTAGCTTTCGGCGGGATTTTCGCCGTAGGGGAGCCGTTCCCGCCCGCGCAGGAGCCAGTTGTAGAGGGTGATATCGCCTAACGCTTCCATGGGGTAGAGGGCGGCAAAGATGATGTTGAACAGGAGAAGGAGAACGGCCGTTTTCAACAAAATCCGGCCGATGCTGCGCCACTGGTTAAGGTGTGATGGCGCTGGGGCAGAACCGTGTTTGTCGGTGGTCATTTGTGTAAATCTGTGTTGAGTCCTTTTCTAAATTTAGCCACTATGGATTGGTGAAGGGTTTGTAGTAACCGTTTCAGCGGTTTGATGGCTAAAGCCGTTACTACGAACATTTAACCAGCAACGGCCGTTTCCTCATGAATATAACAAAATGGAGAGCCATCCAACGAGCGGTTTTTACAGCGAGTGCCATTTTTCGTCAACGCTTCGCAGCGGTCTGGATCGGATTGAGCAGGAGTTGGCTCGGCCTCTTTTTCTGCCTGTTTTTGGGCTGCCAGTTCTTTGAGGATGTCAAATTCCTCATAAAAACCTGTCAGAATGGCATCGGGGTCTGGCACAAGGCCTTCGTCAGAAATCACGCCAATAAACACCTTGCCATTGTAACTGAGGATGCTTAACCCCAGAGAGACTCTTCCTGATTGAGGTACCCAGGCCATGATGCCGTCCAATTCTTTGCCCGCGATGTAAAGTGGCAATTGTGGCCCAGGTACGTTTGTCATCACCACGGAGGCTTTGCTGCCAAACACATCGACCAGTCGTGTTTGGGCTTCTGCCGGAGAGATGCCAATGCCGGTGAGAATACCAAATGCCACCACCGCTTCTGGTGTGGATTTTAGCATCTCCATATTTTTGTGGACGTTATTGAGGCGTTGAATTGGGTCATCAATGCCAACAGGCAGGGTCGGGTAGATAATGCCGAACTGGTTGCCTAAATCCTCCATCTTCTCTGGTGGGCGGATATTGACGGGCATGGCGGCACGGAAGCTGACACCATCCACCTTTGCGCCACGCTGAATCATGTAGCGGCGCAAGCCACCGGTGAGGGCAGAGACCAAGACATCGTTGACAGTGCCGCCGCACAGGTTTTTAATGATCTTTACATCGGCCAATGACAGGGCATGAGACCATGATACCCGTTTGGAAACACCTAATTTGCCCTTGAGGATGGTTTGCGGGTCAGGTGAGCGTAAGACAAGACGACCGGCGGCCAGGGAGATGTCGGTGCCTTGCCAGGCCAGGTCAGCGGCATGGCTGGGATTGGTGATGCTTTCCTTTGTTTCATGTGCAATTTTGCTGGTGATGGCACGGGTGGTGGAAACGGCCGTTCCTGTGCGTTTTGCCAATGTTCCCAACAAGCCCCAACTGCTGCGTTGTTCTTCCTGCGTTTCTTCTGGTTCATCTGGATGGGTGAGCGAGGCTTCAGGGGTTACGTCTGCCATCGAGAGCAGGACGTACATCAGTGCAATGCCGTCGGCAATGGCGTGATGCAGCCGCGACATGATGACGGTGCCGCCTTCGTACCCTTCGATGAAATGGCATTGCCACAGAGGTTTTGTGTAATCGAGTGGTGTGGAGGCTAAATCGCTGATGAAGTTTTGCAAGGCGGGTAAATCGCCGGGAGAAGGCAGCCCCACACGGTGAATATGCGCGTTGATGTCAAAATAAGGATCAAATTCCCAACGGGGGCCAGCTAACGGCCGTCTGATTCGGGGATAGACCACATGCTGGCGAAAGCGATCAAAGCGCAGCCAGCGATGTTGAACAACATCAACAAACGCATCAAAATCAATGTGTTCTTTAAACATTAAAATACCGTTGACCATCATCAGGTTGGTAGGGTCTTCCATACTCAACCAGGCTGCATCAACATGGGATAGGGGCACGTTCTTTGCCATGTTTTCCTCCTTACGGCGAGAGGATTGAGCGAGAGCTAGAGGGTTTTTCCTCTTGCTCTATCCTCTTGCTCTAGCTTTCTGCATGAATGCGGCAATAGTTTGAATTGTCTACTGATCGATTGCGGCAGCGACGGCCGTTTTGCGTAACGGCATGACAGCGATCTGGGTCTTCATGGACAATTGGTGTAGGTTTCTTGGCTGGTTGGGATTCTTCTTCCACTTGCTCTACCAAATCCAGCAGGGCATCAAACTCTGTGTAGAACCCTTCGATGATGGCGTCTGGATCAGGAATTAAGCCCGCGTCGGTATTTACACCCAGGTACACTTTACCGGCGTAGCTCAGGATGCTGATGCCTAAACCCACCCGTCCCGCTTGCGGCACCCAAAACATGATCTGGTCGATCTTTTTGCCTGCCAGATAAAGCGGAATGGGTGGCCCGGGAACGTTGGTCATAACGGCCGTTGCTTTGCTGGCAAACATCGACACCGACTGCGTTTGTATTTCCAGTGGCGACATGCCAATGGCATTCAAAATGCCGATAGCCACAGCCGCTTCGGGCGTGTTCTTTAGATTATTCATACGCCGATGCACTTCTTGCAGCCGTTCAAAGGGGTCGGCGATGCCAACGGGCAAAGAGAGGTAGACAAGGCCAAACTTGTTGCCCAGCGTACCCATCTCATTTTCTTTACGCAGATTGACAGGGACGGCTGCACGAAAGTTCAAGCCTTCAACTGATTCGCCTTGTGCCACCAGATAACTGCGCAGTCCACCCACCATTGCTGAAATCAACACATCATTGACGGTAGTGTCGGTGATGGCTTTGATGGCCTTCACTTCTTTGAGTCGCAACGGCTGTGACCAGGCTGCTCGTTTGGCAACACCTAATTTTCCCCGAAAAATGGTTGGCGGGTCTGACGGCCGGAGTATGACCCGCCCCGTTGTAATCGCCACGTCTGTGCCTTTAATGGCTAACTCTGAAATGCGAGAAGGTTCTTGCAGAGTGGCTACATATTCTTTAAGTGCTCGTGAAGTCAGGCGACGAGAGGTGCGCAAAGTAGAAGCTGTTTGCTTGACCAGGGCGCCAATCATACCACCGGGGATACCGTTATCTGGTTCTGGCGGCTTGTTGACTTCAGGATGGCGCAGGGAGGCTTCTGGCGTCATGTCTGTGAGGGATAACAGGACGTAGATGAGTGCCATGCCGTCGGCGATGGCATGATGCAGACGCATAAAGATGGCGCAGCCTTCTCCATAATTTTCGATGATATGCATTTGCCAGGGAGGCTTGGTGAAATCGAGCGGTGTGGACATTAAATCGCTGACCATCTCTTGCAGGACAGTTTGGTCGCCTGGCATGGGCAGCGCAATGCGGTGGACGTGGGCATGGATATCGAAAGATTCATCATCTTCCCAGTAAGGAGCCGTGAAGGGAATACGGTTTTGCACGATGCGCTGTTTGAAGCGGTCAAACTTGAGGAAGCGGTTGTCCAGAACATCCTGTATGGCTTGCAGATTGAGCGGCTCTTTAAAGGTGAGGATACCCGTGACCATCATGAGATTGGTGGGATCTTCCATGCCCAGCCAGGCGGCGTCTACGTTGGAAAGTGGTTCTGATTTGCCCATGAGGTTTCTCCAGGGTTGCGGCTAGATGATTTTATAAAAACTTGTGCATTGTTTCACTAACAGTATAGCGTAATTTGGCAATCTGGTGAACTGGTAGACAGTAATTCTCAATTTGAAATCTAATCGTAGGGGCGGGACAGGCGGATCATCT
>JACSSI010000412.1 GCA_014879345.1 Anaerolineae bacterium
GTTATTATATAAGAATGTTTCTATCAGGCACGATTCCCCTATATAAGCCATTATTCCATAATTAAGGAAGGCGGAGGTGTTGTTCAATGAATCAATATGTGAATTGTAAGTCGGGGGTGCGGCTTCTTATGGCATTGGTAATGGGGGTTGTTTTGTTTGGCATTGTGATATCAATTGCTCAGGCTCAAACAACAACTAACTACCCCAATGAGGATGGGCAATTGCGGCTCCGGACTACGCTAACGGGGAAATATGATACGGTTGTTGTAGGCACAGGCTGGGATGGAGTCTCTCCATCGGCTACGCTTACACTTGAAGTGCCAATTGAAGCAAGCAGAGTGATCTCCGCTTATATGTATTGGTCAGCTATTCAGCAATCTACTACGCCAGACCCTACTGTTTTGCTACGAGTTGATGGGGGAACGCCAAACCCGGTTACGGCATCAACCGTATATGGGCCAAGTACTTGGTTTTCTAATTATATTCATGTCGCCTATGTCGCTGATGTAACCTCCTTGATAACAACGCCTGGCGAGCATACGTATACGGTTTCAGATTATGCGTTGGGTGGAGGTCAATTCAGTTATTTTTATGGGTTTAGCATCTTGGTTGTTTATGAAGATCTCTCTTTAACACAAACAGAAATTCATTTGTTAGATGGGCTAGATTCTGTTTACTGGGGCTTTCCTGCACCACGGAACAGCCCTTCGTCGGTAAATTGCATCACATTTGCGCCAAACAACATTAAAGACAGGGTAATGGATTTCACGATTATAGCTGGTGGTGTAGAAGATACACCAGGCGTGCTCCGGCCTAACAATCTTTATTATGTCACTTTTGTTAGCCCCAATACACCAACGCTTACGACACCCCCATCTGCCCCATATGTACAAATACCAGAGCCATTATCTTCTGCGGATGGCCCTGAGGTTGATACCTACGAAAACCAGATTATGGTGCCAACTGGTGATACGGCTGCCTGCTTCCTAATGGAATCCGTGGCTCCAACACCTCCAGATAATCTAGATGGTGCCAGTTTTATCTGGCAGGTTGGGGCATTTAGAATAGAAAAAGAAGGGTTTACCGCAGTTAATTTGCAATCCATAACGGCCGTTTCCCCTTCCACCTATGTCCTGCTTACAAGCCTTGTCGGACTGTTGTTTCTGGCGGTGCCAACGGCCGTTGTTATGCGGCAGCGCCGTCGTCAAGTGTAAATTATTGACATAACTATACTAGATGCATAAAAAAAGGATGGTTGCTATTCGCGCAACCATCCTTTTTTCGATCTATGCCCAAGTTTCTCCCTGTCTAGGATGATTGCAAACTCACTAAAAATCAGCTTATTAGCAACGAATTATCACGAATTTACGCGAATACAAACCATTTCGTGTTAATTTGTGTTAATTCGTTGCAAAAATCATGAATATGCAATTGCCCTGTCTCCCTGTCTACTTCCCCTTGAGATAGACATCACCGACAGACAGGAAATCATACCCTTTGTCCACCAGCGATTGATAGTCGGCCATCATGCGGCGGCCGTCAATCACCAGGTAAGGCGGTTTGACGGTAATTTCGATGGTGCGGGAGAGTCCCCGGAATTCTTCCCAGTCGGTGGAGATGAAGACGGCATCACTGCCAGCCATCGCTTCTTGGGCACTGTCGTGGTAGGTGATGCGCTCGAACAGGTGGTTCTTTTCGGGGTTGAACCAATAGGATTGGGCGGCTTCGTTTGCTAACGGGTCGTAGGCGCGGATTTCTTTGACGCCTTTGGCAAGCAACGATTCAACAGCTTTTAGGGCGGCTGAGTCGCGCATGTCGTTGGTGCGTTTTTTGAAGGCGAGACCGAGCAGGGCTACTGTTTTGTGGTTGAAGTTGAAACCCGCTTCGTGGATGGCACGATCTACCAGATAGGTTTTTTGGTATTCGTTGATGTTGTAGACTGATTGGAGCAGGTTTGTGGAACGGCCGTTTTGGTTCAACTGGTAGATCAGCGACTGAATATCCTTGCCAAAGCAGCTCCCGCCAGCCCCGTTACTCACATAAGAACCCCAGGTGGAAATGCGGGAATCGGCGGTGACGCCAATTTTCAGGTCTTCCATACGAATATTGGGGAATGTTTCCGCCAGTCGCGCCCCGACACCATTCCAGAAGGAAATGTAAGTGAGCAGCAGCGTATTGCCCATGTATTTGATGGATTCGGCCGTTTCTGGTGTGGTTTCCAGGTAACGGATGCGCACGTGGTTGACAAAGTGGGAGTAGATGCGGCGCAGCAGCACAAAATCCTCTTCGGTATCTGCACCCACCACCACCCGGTCTGGTTTACGAGAGCCAGAAATGGCATCTCCCTGCGCCAAAAACTCCGGATTGGAAGCAATGCCGAAATTCTCAACACCATGCTCTTCCATCACAGCTTGCAGCACACGAGCCGTACCAATCGGAACCGTGCTTTTATTGACAATGAGAACCCGTTTTTTGTCTTTGCGCTTTGCCAACAGTTCGGCGACGGTATGAGCTGCGTTCAAATAGTAGCTTAAATCGGTGGAGCCATCGCGCATCGGCGGTGTGTTTAAGCAGAAAAAGAAAATATCCGTGCCTTCAGCTATTTCTGTGATGTCGGTGGTAAAGTGCAGATAGTGGTCTTTTGTTTCTTTGATAGCGGCTGCAAGACCTGGCTCGTTAACATAACGTTCGATTTCTTTGCTCTGCCCCGTTTTGTACGCATTAATGCGATTTTCGTCAATGTCATAGGCCCACACTTCGTGACCATATTCAGATAAAACGGCCGCGTGGGGAAGCCCCACAAAGCCAGTGCCAACAACGATAATTTTCATGGTAATGCTCCTAAGTCAAAATATTTATACAAAGAAACAAAGGAACAAAGAACATAAGGAAGTGAAAATTCCCGATTTCTCTTTGTTCCTGATGCAACTTTGTGTTTTTGTATTAAACAACTTTCTTAAAGATACGAGACATACGCTAATGTGACCAGCTTACATGCGTACTTAATCTCGACGGCTGTCCTGCAAAAGTTCAACTTCTCGGAGATGTTGAACTTTTTAGGATGATTCAGCCAACATTTGTTGGGCAACTTGACGGCCAATTTGCACCGCATAGTTCGTGCCGCGATCCCAGGGGTAAACCTGGCTCATGCTGGCGAAGTAAAGGCCAGGAATTGGTGTTTTTAAGGCTGGGATGTTGGCGGAGTGGTTAAGCAGCGGCACGGGCTGGGCGTATTTTTCACGGAAGAGCCAGCTTTTGCGCACCCAGTCACGCTTAAAGTCGGGATTAAATTTCGGCAGGGCTTCCAGAAATAGGTCGGCTAGTTCTTCCTGGCTCTTTTGGAAGTAGAGATGGTCGGGTGTTACGTAGTCGCCGCAGTAGACGATGGTTTCGCCGCCGTAGTGAGCTTTGTCGATGTAGTTGGTATGCTCAACCAATGCCAGAAAGGGCACGTCGTTCTGGCTTTTGTCGGGTGAATCGGCCGGGATGTTGAGCCAGTAGGTTTTGTTGTCGGGGAGTAACGGCCGTTCCAAAGCAAATGTCATCACCACAGCCCCCATACTCTTCAGTTCCAGCAGTTGTCCCAAGTAATCAGCGGGCAGGTCGGGTGCCAGTCGGCTGAGCAGACCAGGTGAAGTTGTAGACAAAACCTGGTCGTAGGAAGCGGTCTGACCGCCGGTTGTGGTGATGGTTAAACGGCCGTTTTCTTCTTTCACGTTTTGTACGGGTGTGTTGAGGAGGAGCGTGGCTCCGGTCACTGAGCTTGTCGAAGTGGGGCTTGCTGAACCTGTCGAATCGTCGGTTATTGAGCCTGTCGAACCGTCGGTTACTGAGCCTGTCGAAGTAACGGCCGTTACCAACGCATCAATAAACGCCTGAAAACCACCTACAAAATACCCCAGTTTCGGACTGCGCACATGCAGCCGCGCCCACATCCAGGCCATATTCACATCTTGGTAATACGGGCCAAACTTGCCGATGAGCATCGGCCGCCAGGTCGTCTTGTAGATTTTGTTACCATACCATTTTTGCAGCCAACTGTCGGCCGTTTCCTGCTCCAGCTTGCGCCACGGCTTCGTAAAGCGCAAATAGGCACTGACCAGGCCAAAACGAGCCACGTCCAGCAAATTAAAACCAGGAAAAGTAATCCAGCGCATCGGCGAATCAAACGGCACAATCTCGCCGTCATAAATCACAGACGTGGTTGGGCGGGGGAAAAAGAGCTTATCTTCAATGCCCAGTTCTTCTACCAGCCCGATAATTGCCTTATCACTTTTGAAAATGTGGTGATAAAACTTTTCTAGCGGCCATTCCCAGGCAGTATCCTCAAAGCCAGAAGCGAGGCCACCAGCATGATCCGTCGCCTCATAAATCGTGACCTCATGCCCCGCTTTCAATAAATCATATGCTGCCGAAAGGCCGGCAATGCCGGCGCCAATGATTGCAATACGCATACATACACCTTGATTTTTTAACGCAAAGAGGCAAAGGTGCAAAGATCGCAAAGAAAAACTTTCTTTTACGCTTTGCCTCTTCGCGCCTTTGCGTTGAGGTTTTAAGTTGTTGCTTCTGCTTCGTCTTTCATTTCAACGGCCGTTCCAATATCAGCCCAGCGCAGCCCTTCCCGAATCATGTAATACGCACCCAATGCCGTAATCGGGAACCAGAGGGCGGCGTGCAAGACCAGCGTATACGCCGCCGCAATCTCTTTGGGAATACCGTACAGTTGCAGCACTTGAATGCCTGGTGTATCAAACGTGCCTACATAGCCTGGGGCAGACGGCAGCGTCGTTGCTAGATTGACCACGCCATTCATCAGCATCAGCGCGAAAAAACTCACCTCAAAGTTGAAGGCGTGCATCACAAACCAATATTTTACCGTTTCCAACAGCCAGATGATGATAGAGGTAAAGAAAATCATCATCACATTGCGGAAACTGCGTAACGATTCCAGCCCGGACAGAAAATTATCGAGCATCCCCAGAATTTGCGACTTGCTGTTGTCGGTGAGCAGTCTGCCCGTCAGCCCCAAGCCCCATGCTGCCAGCGCATGAAAGCGCTTGGGCATGGAGGCCAGCACAAAAAAGATGATCATCGCAATAAAGAAGGCAATGCTGGCAATAAAAACGAGATTGCGCACACTCGCATTGTCGCCGGGAATGGGGGAAAGGGGCAGCGCCACAAACACAAAAATGAGCATCACCAGCCCATCGAAAACCCGTTCCACCACCACCGTAGCTAAACTGGCGCTCATG
>JACSSI010000413.1 GCA_014879345.1 Anaerolineae bacterium
GTAATGAATTTGTCACTCCCGCGAAGGCGGGAGTCCAGTCAGTGGATTCCCGCCTTCGCGGGAATGACATGGTTACCTGATTATTTTCTTAAACTGCAACAAAGTGCCTGTCACCTAATCGGTTCTTAATACCTTAAAATAGCACCAATACGGCCTGCTGCTTCCAGTGCCGGATTTTCTGTAATAATCTCAACGTGACCGCCTTGAGTGATGGTTGAAGAAACAGCCAGATCAACGACATCCTCTACTTCATTTAATTCGCTTTCGTTGAGAGGGCTGCGGGCAATGTTGGCTACGATAAACCCGGAAGCGCCATCCACGTAACCCGGCGCACGAAAACCATCACTGATGACGAGTGTTTGCACCTTTTTATCACTGACGGCTTGCAGCGTATCATCTAATCCGATAACGGCCGTTCCCCCACCAGCGTGCAAACCCACCATCGTTTCAACCAATTTTGCTTCTCGTTCTGCATTAGCCTTAGCCAACAGCTTCACAGTTTGCTGCCGCACCTCATGCTCATTGGCAGTCATCGCCATGTGGAAGGTGCCAGCCAGACAAGATTGCAGCTTTTTGGGTAAGAGTTCCTTAAACTGCCCCGTCGTTTCAGAAGTGCCACCCAGAAATAAACGGCGGATAGGACGGTTGGCAAAGAAGTTGCCAGCCGCTTGTGCTTGTTCACGCATATTTCGCTGCACGACTTCACTCTCATGCCGGCCGCCGCCTTGTCCACCACGCATCCCCACCGTCGAAGAGCCGCGTCCTTTCTTAACCTTTTGCACCTCTTCGCCCATGTAGCCTTCCGTTGCTACCAGTTCACCCAGATGATACTCAAAAAAGCGAGCCCCCACCTTGTCCACCAGAATAACGCCGTAGTGGGCAAAATGGTCTAGTAGATTTGCCAATGGCTTAACGTAGGGTCTGGGGCCAGTGCGTACACGGTTGCGAAAATTGATAGCAGATGGATAGGCACGGAAAAAAGTGCCATCATGGTTGGCAAACATCGCTAAACCGGGCTTTGACCAATCGTAGCTGGTGTCAAGGTATTGCTCGACAGCTTGCACCTCTTCAACCTGCTTCAGTTGCGCCTCCTTGAGCATCCCACGCACGCGAAGCTTAATCGTGTCAATAGGCTCGCTTGTGCTGTCGGTGTCCAGGTAGATGCTAAGCACCGGCTTCCCTTGCGAATCATAAGATAGCAATTCTTGCAACTGTTCTTGGGTTATCATGCGTCCTCCTCTGAACTAAGATTATCGTGAGGTCAACAGTAAAAGCCAATTCGCGCGAATTGGCAAAAACTCAACATGGTTTAAATGTTGAGAGAGTACATTTGTTGAATTACGGCCGTTCTCCTAGTGTGAGCGGCACGTTGATCTCTTTCCCTTCGCGGACAACCGTCAAATCGACAGTTTGTCCTGCTTCTGTTTCAAAAACAAGATAGCTGATAAGGTCATCAGAACTTTTAACCGGCTCACCATTGATGGCAATGATGAGGTCTCCACCAGGAAGTGGCCCAAAATTATTAAAGCCGCTTTCGATAAGTCCGGCATCTTCTGCCGGGGTGTCTGGGGAGACATCCAGCACATAAGCGCCTACTGATTCAGCAATATTCAACTCTTCAGCGGTGTTGATATTGAGTGTTTGCATACGAATGCCGATAAACGGATAGATATACGACCCCTTTTCGATGAGTTGAGGCGCAATACGGCGTACCGCGTTCACGGGAATAGAGAAACCGACGCCCGTGTTTGTGCCAGTTTCTGTGCGAATGGCACTATTCACGCCGATGACCTCACCGTCCAGGTTGAGCAGAGGTCCCCCAGAATTACCAGGATTGATGGCAGCATCGGTCTGAATGACTTGCGGCAAGGAATAGCGACCACCACCTTCTGCTTCACGCTCCGAGGTAAGCGTGCGCCCCAAGCCACTGACGACGCCGATAGACATAGAGCCTGCTTCGCCAAACGGGTTGCCAATGGCGATAACAAATTGGCCGACTTCTAATTCTTTGGAGTTGCCCAGAGGGATGGGCGTGGCATCGTCGGCAACGGTTTCAGCCTGGATGACGGCCAGATCGCTGTCTACGTCAGTGCCGATTACAGTGGCGTGGCTGCGTTGACCGTTTGCGTAAATTACTTCAAAGGATTCTCCATCGGCCACGACGTGGTTGTTGGTGATGATATGGCCTTCAGTGTCGATGAGGAAGCCGCTGCCTGTGCCGAGTGGGAAGACCTGGTCTTCAAACTGTTCGTAAACGAAGATGTGGACGACGGCCGGGTTGACGGTGCGGTAAACAGAGGTGAATTTTTCTTCTAGAAGGGAATCGGAGGCGGCTATCTGAGAAACGGCCGTTTCGTCACCAGATACCATCACGTCCGAAGCAGTGATACCAGGTTGCTGCGCTTGCACAGTGGCTACCACGTCGGCCACGATAGCATCTCTATTTTCTTCTGCGGGGGTAATGGCTGTCAATTGACAGGCGAGGGAAACGACCAGTAAGCTGATAATGAAAATGATCAATGGAAATTGGCGATTCTTGCTCATGCACTTGTCCTTGTTTGATGTGGTCTGTGAAGTCGCCGATTAACGAATAGCCTGGGAATACATGAGGGGAAGCATCATGTATTTCCAGGCTATTCGTCTCACATGGTTTTAAATTCAGATGCGTTTTGCAACGCTGCAAGTTTTTCGTATAGCTCTAGCTCTTCCGGGGTCAGGTTGGTTGGAATTTGGATGGTGATTTTTGCCATGAGATCCCCGGCTTCGCTGGGTTGACGCAAATGGGGCATGCCTTTGCCGCTCAAGCGGAAGGTTTGGCCGCCCTGGGTGTTGGCTGGAATTTTGAGTGTGACATCTCCCGAGAGCGTGGGTACGATGACTTTGCCGCCGAGAACGGCCGTTACCACATCAACCGGCACATCCACTTCCAAATTATTGCCCACCCGTTTGAACTGTTGATGCGGCGTCACTTGCACCACCAGAAACAGGTCTCCCTGACCGTAGGTGGTGACATTACCCTTGCCCTTAAGCCGGATTTTTGTACCGTTTTTGGCGCCGCGTGGAATTTTGGCCGTGAAAGCTGTGCCGTTTTGAGTGAACGAACGGGTTGTGCCATGGAAGGCTTCTTCTAATGAAATGGTAACGACTTGTTCCATATCGCTTGTCGCTGACTGCTGATTAAAAAAGTCTTGTCTGGGTGCTTGACGTTGCCGAGCATTCATTTGTTGGCCGAAAATTGTATTGAAGAATTCTGAAAAGCCGCCGCTGCTCTGGGAACTAAAGCCGCCTTGACTGCCAAAGAGATCCCCAAAATCCATATTCACTCGTTGGCCGCCACCACGACTCCCCTGCCCAAACCATTGTGAAAAATCAAAATCAGAAGCGTTGCCACCCATTTGCTGATACCGATGATAGTTGCTGCCTAATTGATCATATTTTGTACGGTTGTTGGCATCACCTAACACTTCATATGCTTCGTTTATTTCTTTGAATTTTTCTTCTGCTTGCTTGTTGCCTTGATTTTTGTCAGGATGATATTGGCGAGCTAAGCGACGGTAAGCTTGTTTGATTTCTTTTTCGTCAGCTTTTTTGCTAACGCCAAGAATTTGATAGTAATCTTTATAATTCATATTGGTTGTTCTAGTGCAAAGTTACAGACTTGCTTTAGTGTAGGGGGAAGTCTGTATAGGGCTATTTTAAAGCGGCGTTGATTGGACTGTCAAGGGGCGTGAGTGGTTTCATACGCGCTGTTAATGGCAAAGGAAAAAGTAAAGATTAAAGATAAAAGATTTGGTTAGGGGATTGTTCTTTAATCGTTATTCTTCAATCTTTAGGCATTTAAATTGGCAAAGCCAGTGCCAACTGCCGCGCTTCTGATCCAGATGGGTTATCGGCGCGGAAGCAGTAGATGAGGCCGGATAGATTTTCCTGACGACGCACGATGAAGCCGGTTTCTTGCAGCAGGTCTTGCCAATAGTCAACTGGTTTGAAACGCGCACCCCCGGGGCCGTAGACGAGCCAGTTGGTTTGGGTGCGTATACGTTCTGCCAGCAGTAAACGGCCGTTTGGTGTTAATATGCGATGTGCTTCTTTGAGCAGCCGTACCCTGTCGCCTTCTTGCCAGCATTGGGAGAGTATTTGGTCTAGCATGACGAATGGGACGCTTTTGTCGGGGAGGGGGAGGAGATCGAAACGGCCGTTTTGCCAGACCAGGCGAGGATCACTAGGTGGTTGGGGTGCCTGAGCGCGGGCGCGAATGAGGGCTTGCCCCGTTGTCCACTGCGGATTGTAAACATCTACCACAATAATTTTGCCGGTCGTGAGACGGCGCCGCAGGTGCAGCGGCGCTACACGTAAACCGAGGTCAACGTAGACGATGCTGTCTGTGGCTTTTATCTGGCCCATGTCGAACAAAACATCATAGGGACGCAGCCCATCAAGATCATGTAATTTGTGAGCCGCCCACAAAGAGGTTCCCAAAAAATAGACTAACACGATACCCAGCGCCAGCATCAGCGGCACAAATGAGAGCCAGCCTTTTTGCAAGCTAATGCCCGATATGAGCAGCACCAGCACCAGTCCAATATACATGACGGCAAAAATCGGCCAATTAGCGGAGACGTGGCGGGTGATGCCTCGGTAGCGTGTACTTCGTTTCATGGGGGCTAAGTATAGCACGTTCAATCCGGGAAACAGATGACAGGGAATGACTACTATCATAGGCACACGAAATCAATCACATGCTTTTCCTCGGAAAATAGTTTGTAGTGCCCACTTCAGTGGGTTAACTGGCTGAAGCCCACCCCACAAGCTCCCGTTTACTGTTCGACAATGGCCCAGTGAGCAGCCGCTTTGATGAGTGCAGGTAGCGCCTCAATGCCACCCTCGCCCAGGAGGGAATCCGGCACGCCGTTTTCGTCTTTGTCAATGCCGGTTAGCAGCAATGCCAACAGCGGTTCCATTTCTTCTCGGGTCATCAGCGCCTCGGTGGCGGTGTCGGCGGCGATGATTTTGCTTGCTTTGTTGAGCAGTTCATCAATGAGTGTCAGACTGTTATCGACGGCGGCTGTAGCCAGCGTGGTGTAATAGTGTCTTTCGGCGCTGTCTGGTTCCACTGTAGCCAATTGTGCGGCCATTTGTTGCAAGTAGCCGCGCACGCCCACGCCATCACCAGGATTTTCAGCAAGGCCGCTGTTGTCCAGATCGCCATACTCTGGCGCTCCTTCGCCTACCAGGATGTTGACCATGTGT
>JACSSI010000414.1 GCA_014879345.1 Anaerolineae bacterium
GCCATTGATGCTAATCTGGTGCTGGATGAGAATGGTGATCCGTGGCTGGCGTGGGGTAGTTTTTGGAGCGGCATCTGGATGGGCAAGATAGACCCGGCTACCGGACTGCTGGTCGATGCGTCGTCTGAATTTCAACATATCGCGGATCGTTCTGGGGGCAATGGGAACAGTACCGCCATTGAAGCACCATTTATCGTGCAGCGGGATGGCAAATGGTATCTGTTTGCCTCGTTTGACCAATGCTGCCAGGGCATAGACAGTACCTACAACGTGCGTGTAGGGCGCAGCGACAACCTGACCGGGCCATACGTGGATCGGGATGGTGTGCCATTGCTCGAAGGGGGCGGTACGCTCATTTTGTCGGCATATGGGCAGTGGAAAGGGCCGGGGCATAACGGTGTCTTCATTGAAGATGGTGTGTATTGGATGGTCTATCACGCTTACGATGAAAAACAAATTGGTGTCCCCAAACTGCGTATTGAATCACTTGGCTGGGATAGTGAGGGTTGGCCTGTGTTAGCCAGCCAGGCGCAAGGAAAATAGCAAAAAATTGACTTGTTAAAAGATCGTGTCATTCTGAGCGTAGCGAAGAATCCCGTACCTCTGGGATGCTTCGTTTCACTCAGCATGACACGACTAAGCTTCTATCAGCCGAGGCACAAATTTCTCGGCTGGTATAACAAAGAATCGTCAGGTGCAGACCTCCGAGTTTTTTTAGTCTTTAAAAAATTAAATCGGGTAATGAACTTGTCACTCCCGCGCAGGCGGGAGTCCAGTCTGTAGATTCCCGCCTGCGCGGGAATGACAGCGTTACCTGATTATTTTCTTAAACTGTAATAAAACCTCGGAGGTCTATTAGCCATCGATAAAGGGGAAGGTATGTCACAAATAAGTTTTGGTCCCGTTGATAATCAGAAATCAAAAAAATCGTTGTTACGCACGCTGCCGTATACCGCCGTGCAAATCACGGCTGGATTTTGGGCATACACGCAAGCAATCAATCGTGAAGTTAGTCTGGCGCATGGGTTTTCGATGCTGGAAAAGGCGGGTAACTTCAAAAATTTGCGTATTGCAGCGGGAAATGACACAGGTGAATTTGCCGGTTACTGGTTTGCTGACTCTGACGTGTACA
Source organism: Anaerolineae bacterium (assembly GCA_014879345.1). Lineage (GTDB taxonomy): Bacteria > Chloroflexota > Anaerolineae > Promineifilales > Promineifilaceae. Next base: position 1,133 of record JACSSI010000414.1, read on the forward strand.
AGTGGTTAGAAGCGATGGCCTGGGAATTAGGTCGTGCGCCCGATGCCGCGTTGCAGGCGATGGGGGATGAAGCCATCGCGCTGGTGGAGCAAGCACAGGAAGCGAACGGCTATCTGGACAGCTATTTTCAGATTGTTAAACCGGATGAGCGCTGGACAGATCTCGCTCACGGACATGAGTTGTACTGCGCGGGACATTTGATTCAGGCGGCGGTGGCTTACAAACGGGCGCTGGGTGATGAACGGCTGTTGAATGTGGCTTTGAAGCTGGTGGAACATATTGATGATTTGTTTGGGGCAAACGGCCGTTCTGAAACATGCGGTCATCCTGAAATAGAAATGGCGTTGGTGGAGTTGTATCGCGTCACCGGCGATGCACGGCATTTGGAACTGGCGCAGCTATTTGTTGATCGGCGCGGCCAAAACAAGATGCGCGGCCATGCTGGGTATGGCTCAGTCTACTTGCAAGATCATGTGCCTGTCAGAGAGGCGGATGAGGTGGCGGGCCATGCCGTGCGCCAACTGTATTTGACGACAGGTGTCACCGACCTGTACATGGAAAGCGGCGAGCAGGCGTTACTGGACGCGATCAACACGCTGTGGGCCGACATGACTGCCCGCAAATTATATGTGACGGGCGGCATCGGCTCGCGCTTTGATGGTGAAGCATTTGGCAGCCCGTATGAACTGCCTTCGGATACGGGCTACTGCGAAACGTGCGCCGCGATTGCCAGCCTGATGTGGAATTGGCGGCTGCTGCTGATCACGAGTGAACGGCGTTATGCCGATTTATTTGAGCGCACGCTTTATAACGGCGTATTGAGCAGTCCGGGGTTGGATGGGGCTTGTTATCTGTATGTCAATCCGCTGCATGTGCGTAACGGCCGTTATGTGCGCGCGTCAGCCGATACCGGGACAGGGGAAGAAATGATGCGTCCGGCATGGCATAATTGCGCCTGTTGTCCGCCGAACGTGATGCGCATCTTCTCCAGCCTGAGCCATTATCTGGCAACAGCCAGCGAGTCGGGAGTGCAAATCCACCAATATGCCACCGCCCAACTTGACGTGACTGTGCAGGAAGAGCCGGTACAGCTTGCTATGGAAACGGCGTATCCCTGGCAGGGGCAGGTGACACTCACAGTGAATGCTACGCCGTCCTCATCGTGGGCTTTATCTTTGCGCGTGCCTGAATGGTGCAGACAATATGATGTCACCCTCAACGGCGCTGCCATTAGCGCCCAGTTAGGCGACAATGGCTACCTGACGCTGACCCGAAGCTGGCAAGTGGGCGACGTGTTACAGCTTGACCTGCACCTGGAACCGATGTTTATAGCGCCTCATCCCCGCATTGATGCTCTGCGCGGTTGTGTGGCGCTTCAGCGCGGGCCGCTGGTGTACGCTTTTGAATCCCAAGACCAGGCTGACGGCGTTTATCTGGAAGATGTGCAGGTGCTGACGGATGAGGCTTTGGGAGAAACGGCCACTTCGACAAGCTCAGTGCAGGCTACTTCGACAAGCTCAAGGCAGGCCACTTCGACAAGCTCAGTGCAGGCTATATCTCTTCCAACTGACAGCATCGCCATTCAAGTCGCTGGGCAAACCATTCCCGCCACCTGGGGGAATGCCCTCTATCTACCCTTTGATCAACAACCCCAAACCAAAGCGCAACCTGTGACATTAACGGCCGTTCCCTATTTTGTTTGGGGCAATCGCGGCATGAAAAGTATGCGTGTCTGGGTTCCGCAAGGGACAAAAAGGAGCAACTCATGAACCAATTGACCATTAACGCTGACCTCGGCAGCCAAACCATCAACCGCCACATTTACAGCCATTTTGCCGAACATTTGGGTCGCTGCATCTACGGCGGCATTTACGTGGGCGAAGATGCAGATATTCCGAACACGCGCGGGATGCGGAATGATGTGGTGGCCGCCCTGCGCCATCTCAATATTCCCAATCTGCGCTGGCCCGGCGGCTGCTTCGCCGATGAATATCATTGGCGGGACGGTATCGGCCCCCAAGCCAACCGCCCCAAAATGGTCAACACCCACTGGGGCGGCGTCACCGAAGACAACTCCTTTGGCACGCATGAATTTTTTGAATTGTGCGCGCAGCTTGGCTGTGAACCTTACATTTGCGGCAATGTGGGCAGCGGCACGGTGCAGGAGATGCAGCAGTGGGTGGAGTACATCACCTTTGATGGTATGAGCCCGATGACCGATTTGCGCCGTGAAAACGGCCGTTCTGAACCCTGGCGCATCAAATATTGGGGCGTGGGCAACGAAAACTGGGGCTGCGGCGGCAACATGCGCCCCGAATATTACGCAGATGAATACCGCCGCTTCCAGACCTACGTGCGCAATTTTGGCGACAATAAAATCTTCAAAATTGCTGGCGGTGCCAATTCCTTTGACTACAACTGGACAGAAGTGCTTATGGCGAATACACGGGGCGGAAACGGTAAATTTCTCATGGATGGCCTTTCCCTACATTACTACTCTCTTGGCAACAGTTGGCCTCCTAGTTTAGCCGCCACCAGCTTTGCCGAAGGCGATTGGTTCAACATTTTGCGTGATGCCCGGCGCATGGACGAACTGCTCCAGCGCCACAGCACCATCATGGATCAGTATGATCCGGAAAAGGAAGTGGGACTCATCGTCGATGAATGGGGTACCTGGTATACGGTTGAACCAGGCACAAATCCGGGGTTCCTCTACCAGCAAAACACGATGCGCGATGCCCTGGTCGCGGCGCTGCACTTTGACAGCTTCCACCGTCACTGCGACCGCGTACAGATGACCAATATCGCCCAAACCGTCAACGTCTTGCAAGCAATGATTCTCACGGAAGAAGGCAGCGACCGCATGATTCTCACGCCCACCTACCACGTCTTTGACATGTACAAAGTCCATCAAGACGCCACGCTGCTGCCCTTAACCTTAACGAGCGACGAGTACGCATACGGCGACAATGCCATTCCCGCCATCAGCGCCACCGCTTCCCGCGACAGCGCTGGTAATGTCCATCTTTCTGTGAGCAACAGCGATCCGCATACAGACCATACTGTCGCCTGTGCGCTGCGCGGTATGAAGGTTGGCATGATAACTGGTCGCGTGTTAACGGCCGTTACCATGGACGCGCACAACACCTTTGACGAACCAGACAGGGTGCAGCCCACCAACTTCAATGGCGCCAGCCTCGATGGCGATCAACTGACCATACAACTGCCAGCCAAATCGGTAGTGACACTAGCGCTTGGAGCATGACATGCAAGCACCACTCATGCGGATTAACAACCCACTTATTCAACAACGCGCGGATCCCTGTATATGCCGCCATACGGATGGCTATTACTATTTCACAGCAACGATACCTGCCTACGACCAGATCATCCTTCGCAGAGCTGAGACATTAGCGGGCTTGGCTACCGCACCCGAGGTTGTCATCTGGGAAAAGCACCCAAGCGGCATCATGGGCGCTCACATTTGGGCGCCAGAACTGCACACCATCGACAGCAAATGGTATATCTATTTTGCCGCAGGTAGCGCTGAAGATATTTGGGCCATTCGCATATACGTGCTGGAAAATGAATCAGCGAATCCATTAGAAGGCACATGGGTTGAACGGGGTCAGCTCAAAACCGATTGGGAATCCTTCTCTTTAGATGCCACGACGTTTGCGCACAACGGCACACGATATCTGGTATGGGCACAGCATAATCCCCAGCTTGGCGGCAATACCAACCTGTACATTGCCAGCATGAGCAATCCCTGGACACTCAGCAGCCAACAAGTGATGATCACCCGACCGGAATACGAGTGGGAGAAGATCGGGTTCCTGGTAAACGAGGGTGCGGCCGTACTCAAACGCAATGGGCGCATATTTATTACCTATTCAGCCAGTGCCACCGATGCCAACTATGCCATGGGGCTGTTGACAGCCGCGCAGGACAGCAATCTGCTGGATGGCAGCTCGTGGAGCAAATCGCCTGTGCCAGTTTTCAAGAGCGCCAACGGTGTCTATGGCCCAGGCCATAACTCTTTTACGGTTTCACCGGATGGCACGATGGATTTTCTGGTATATCACGGCCGTTCTTACGAGAAGATT
>JACSSI010000415.1 GCA_014879345.1 Anaerolineae bacterium
TTTAATGCCAATTCGTATTGGCAAGACTTTTGTAGTCTGCTTTGTTACACAAAAACTAACCGCACCCTTCACAACCGTTATTGTTTGTTATGCTAATGTGACATGTTATAATTGATACAAAATATCAATTAAGCGAGAATGAAAAATGAATATAAATGGAAAACCAAGCTGGATTTTATTGATTTTGTTTATGCTGATGGGGAGTGTGGTGATATTGACTGGATGCGCTGGTGCGTCAACGGAAACGGCCGTTTCCAATTCCACATCAGACCAAACTACCACGGGGATGCTCTTGCTGCCTGCACTAGAAGCCGTGCCGTTGACTGATAAGCCGCTCAACGTGGTGGTTACCACCAGCATCATGGGAGATGTCGTGGCGCAGGTTGGCGGCGATGCTATCGAGCTGACAACGTTGATGAATGCGGGCCAAGACCCACACAGTTATCAACCAGGGGCCCGCGAATTAACGGCCGTTGCCGATGCCGACATTATCTTTGTCAACGGCTGGGATTTAGAACAAGCATTGGCCGATGATTTAGCAGAAATTGGCGGTGGCACGCCGATTGTCGCTATTTCTGCAAATATTGAGCCACTTCGATTGGGCGCAGACAGCCACACACACGAAGAAGCAGACGAGGAAGACACAGAGGCGGAAGACACGCACAATGGCGTAGACCCGCATGTCTGGTTCAATGTTCAAAATGTGGCGCAATGGACAGACAATGTGGCACAGGTTCTCAGCGAACTTGACCCCGCTCATGCAGAAACCTATGCCAGCAACGCAGTTGCCTACCATACAGAACTGGACGCGCTAGAAGCCTACGCTGCTGCTCAATTGGCGCAAATTCCGGAAGAACGGCGCTTCCTGGTGACAAATCATGATGCCTTTGGCTACCTCGCCGACAGCTACGGCTTCACAGTGATTGGCACCGTCATCCCTGGCATGAGCACCTTAGCCGAGCCATCTGCTAAAGATTTGGCGAGCCTGATTGCGGAAATGGGAGAACACGACCTCTGCACCATTTTCACTGAAACAACGGTGAGCGATACCCTGGCGCAGACGGTCGCTGGTGAATTGGAGAACTGTGCTGATGTTAAGGTGGTCAAGCTGTACACCGGCGCCGTTGGCCTGGCAGGCAGTGGCGCAGACAGCTACACAAGCATGTTTCGGGCTAACGTGGATGCTATTGTTGAAGGGCTGCGTGAGTGAGTGAACGATGAAGTTCCCCCCATCCGCCTTGACGAGATTTCCACCACTTAATAAACTGCCGAGATGGAAACAGAAGACGCAGTAGACACAGAAAATTCCCAATCCCGGCGCTTACGCTGGGGTGTGGTGCTGGGCATCCTGGTTGTGGGTGTGTTGGTGGCGCTGGTTCTCTGGCAGCAGTGGGGGCAGAAGCAACTTTTTCCGGCGCGGGCAGATGCCCACATCCTTTATTTGGGCTGGGAGGACGGGGCGAATGAGAGTCAACTATTTGTCGTCAATGCAGATGGCAGCGGGCAGAAACGGTTGACAGAAGAGCCGCGCGGGGTATTGGATTATGCCGTTTCGCCGACTGGTTCTCAGATAGTTTATAGTGCCATAAATGAGGACGACAGTGTGGATTTGTGGCAGATAAATGCTGCGGGGCGCAATCGCAAACGGCTGCTTGAATGCCCGGACGCAACTTGCACTCAACCAGCATGGGCACCAGACGGCCGTCGTCTTATTTATGAACGGCGGGAGAACGGTGTGCGAGGGGAAGCGCCATCTCCGCCCCGGCTTTGGTGGCTGGATACGCAAACGGGAGAGACGATTTCTGTTTTTCAGGACGCACAGCAGTTGGGATTGGGAGCCAGGATTTCGCCAAACGGCCGTTACCTCAGCTACATTTCCCCCACAAACCAGGAAGTACACATCTACGATATCAAAACGGGTGAGAATATTATCATCCCCAGTCAAACCGGGCAGCCGGGCATCTGGAGCCCCGACAGTGAAACGCTGCTTGTCAACGACATCCAGTTCCAGGGCGAGCAGTTTTCCATCCACCTTTTCAGCACAAACCTGGCAACTGCCGAACTGACCAATCTTAGCGGAGCTGCGTTGACAACCAATGACAGCCTGCCCGTCTTTTCACCAGATGGGGAATGGATTGCCTTTGGGCGCAAAAAACCACGCGCCCCGATGGGCAACCAGCTTTGGCTGATGCGCCCTGATGGCAGCGAGGCTGTTAATCTCACTGAAGATGCAGAGGTGCATTACAACAATCCGGCCTGGTCGCCGGATGGTTCACAACTTGTGATGCAGGGTTTTTCTTTGGCGGAGCCAGAAGCTGCGCCGTCGTTGTGGCTGGTGGATGTGGCAAGTGGATTGCTTGAGGAAATCGTTTTGTCGGGTATGCAGCCAACATGGCTGCCATAATAAGGGTGGCAAGGTGGCAAAGTACCCTTGCCACCCTGCCACCTTGCAACTTTTAAACTTTACGAATGTCTATGATTTTATTGACCAGAGGGGAAACAACCGTTTCCACTGCCGCCTCGTCCATTCCGGACACTTTGAACGTGACAATACGGTTATCATCGTCGTCGCCGTTAAACTGACCAAACGAGATGAAACTGCCACCCGCTTCGGCGATGGCATGGGTCAACTTTTCTAATTCGCCCAGTTTTTCAGGAATGATGGCTGTGGCGCGGACGCCGTTTTCTCTGGCTCCCATCAACTCCAGCAAAACTTTGAACAAGTCTGATTCGGTGATGACACCGACCAGTTTGTTGCCGCTCATGACGGGTAATCCCCCTACTTTATTATCGACCATGATACGAGCCGCTTCTTCGATGGGGGTGTTTTCGTTGATAGTGAGTACGTCTTTTGTCATCACTTTTTTGACGGTGATTTTGCCAATGAGGTAATTAATCTCCCACACGCTGAGGGAGGTGACATCTGAGGGGCTGGCATTCAGTAAATCTTCGTTTGAAACGATACCGATGAGATTGCCCTTGCCATCAACTACTGGTAAACGGCGGATCTGTTTGGTTTTCATCAGGTTGAGTGCTTCCATGATGGGCATGTCTGGCTCAACGGTGATGACGGGTTGTGACATTCTGTTCTTGACTAGCATGGGTTGCTCCTTCTTGTGAGAAATAGGTTCAGTTGAGTCTGAATTATACGCGATTTTAGGTGTGGAAACGATAGCACTATTGTTCAATTGGTATAACAAAAGCGTTGTCGGGCAACGGCCGTTCTTGATTATCAACGGCAGTTAAACGTGCGCCAGTTACCCAGTTGTAAACGCCCAGGGATATGCGCCAATCTGAGCCAGCAGGGGGCAGGGGCAGCCGTCTTTCATCGAGGATTAGGTCGCCGGGCTGCCAGTTTGCCAGGGGCAGTGCGCCTTGCCAACTGTCCCCGTCTGCCTGGGCTGCGGGCGGTAGGCCAGGTTGAGCCAGGTGGGTATACAGGGTTAGATGTTCTGGCAGAGGTTCGCTTGTCCACCAGGTGGTGCGTATGATGAGTTCATCCCCAGCGGGTGTGAGTTGAATGTCTTGTAAGCAGATGGTATTGTCGAAAACGGCCGTTCCGCAATTTTCGTCGTTCCCTTTTGATAAGGCACCGGCATAGTGCAGGCTGAAGTTGCCAGCCGTGTCATAGCGGGTAACGTAGATACCTTCTTGTGCTGCTGCCAGTTGATATAGTTCATTGGGCGGGGTGATGACGCCGCGCATGTCTACGTGGTAGGGGCCTTCGGCGCGGGATGTCTCGTCTAGCCAGGGCATGCTGCGCGAAATGGTTTGGGCGTCACTGCCGTGGAGCAAGGCCGGGAATTCGTCCAAATCCACCACGACGGGCGCCAGTGTGAGACCCCAATAACCGACAGCCAACGGTTCTTCTTTGAGATGGTAGCGGTCGGGGAAGTTGACGAAGAGGTAGCTGCCGTTTTTATCGGCCAGCGTGTCTACCATTTCAGCCAGATGGTTGATGCCTTTGCTGTACAGTCCGCCGAAGCCGATGGTTGTGACCAAGCCAAAGAGTGCCATGCCTATGAGGAGTGCTGCCCCAAGAACGGCCGTTGCCGACCAACGAGCTTGCGGTGCAGGCCAGAGCGCTGACACCCAGAGCCAGGCCACCCCAGGAACGGCCGTGTAGAACATGCGGGAAGCAATGCTGATGTAGTCAAAGGGCAGTCCGATCAGTCCTGGGGCGATGGCTAAAAATGCCCAAATCAGGCCAATGGTCGCCAGTGTGCCGCGTTTTCTGTATAGCGCCAGCCCCCACAAGGCCACTATCAGCAGCCCCCACATGCCGATGAGGCTCCACTCATGGATAGTTCCCCTGACCAGCGCTGAACTGGCAAATGCCAGCACAAAGCCTTGCAGCATATAGGCATAGACGCGCACGTCCCAAAACAGACCGACGACGCCATTTTCTCTGGGTATAACCAGCCAAATAACCGTAAACAAAACGGCCATAATGAGATAGACCCCTGTCCAGCCCCAGCCATTCTGCCACGGATGCCGCCAGCTTTTTAGAATGTCTTGCCACCTACTTTTCTGCAACCTCAGTGCGATTTCAAGCAGAAGGGGGATGGCGGCCAGGGCAACGGCCGTTTCGTTAAGCCCCATAGCGATGAGAAAACAAAAAGCGCTTAAAACAAAGATGCTCGTACGTGAGCGTTCCCGCCCGACCAGGTATAAAACCCAGGCCGTGTTGAGAAAAACGGCCATGATTGGCTGGCTGGGCGCTTCCCAGGCAATGGCCTGATAGACAAACGGGTGCAAAGCTGAAAGCACCACGACCATAAAGGCTGCCCAGCGGTCAAAGCCAACTTTCCGGCTGATGCCGAATATGAGTGTCAGATTGAGCAAGTACCAGCCTATCTGTGCCCAGTGCAGCAGATAGATGGCAATCGTGCCATCTGCTTTGATGAACTGATGGTTATAGATCATCAACCAGGGGCGATAATATTGATATTGCGTTGAGGGAAACAATAATTGGCTGGTGGATTTGCCTACCGCCTGCATATACCATTCGGGATCGTCCCAAATCAGGCCAAAACGAAGGGCTGGAGCATACAGAGCCGTTAAAAAGAGAAGTAAACAAATAAAGGCCGCTAACAGGGGGCCGTTCACTTTATAGTTCATCCAGTTCTGCTGCCGTTTCATGGGGGAAATTATAACGTTTGTATGTGAAACAAACTAAATTGAAATGATGGATAACGGCAGCACGTAAATTCTTGATGAGCAACT
>JACSSI010000416.1 GCA_014879345.1 Anaerolineae bacterium
CTTTAACACCCTGGTACGCATCCATCAGGACAAACTAACCACCCTCATCGCTGAGTTAGATGAATTTATCCGCAAAAATGATTACCGCTTCCAGCATGAAGGCTTTGGCGATGAATCAGACAGTTGGCGACGCGCGATGAATCAGATGGTGGGGCCAAAAAGAGAATTTAAAAATCGGTAGGGAACTGTGACTGGAAACGGCCGTTTTCATGCAAATGCTGCGAGATTCGTGTCATTACTTCAGCTTTGCTCAGGACAGGCCGAAGTGCAGAGGATTGAACCTCCGGGATACTTCACTCAGCATAACAAAGGTAAAATCTCCTAAATTCTCAAAGAACCTAAAGCACTCAAGAATTGTAGGCAGCAATGACTGAAAAAATTTCTCCTCTATCTATTATCCAGCAGTTAAAAACTGAACCCATACAGCTTGTTATCTGGCACAAAGTCAAAGAATACGATATTTACTACGAAATATGGTATCAAACACAGCAACCTCTATTTGAGATGAACCTGGTAATATCAGTGTGGGACGGTCGTGGCAATGAAACAGGGCATGAAATCGTGGATGAACCGACGCTGCTAACTCGTTTAAATGAAATCCTGAGCGAAGGCCAGATACAATCCATTGCTTTTTCTCCCTACACCCCATGAAAAAGCTCTCGCTGCCAGCATAAAGACTCGCACCAGGAAGCAGTTAGGCGAGGTCGTGAAGCACACAGTTACTCAGGAAACGGAGGAATCACTTGTACGACATTGAAAAACGACGCAATCAAGCCGCATCCAGTATTCTGGAAAACGAACGGCTTACGGCTGATTTGGATGACGACGCCGCCGACAGTTTGCTGCAATGGGGTCTGGCTCTGACAGAAAAAGTCGTGCAGGACAGCCAAAATCTGGACGATGTGGCAGCAGAAGAAGCGATGTATGCCCCCATGAAAGCAGTGCGCAAGCTGATGCAGGCTGTGAACAAATGGCTAAATTCAGGCGACGCGACCTATCTGGACGTTGTTTTGAACCAGGCGCAGATCATTTATGGGGAAACGGCCGTTCTCCCCCCCGTCGCCTCTCTAACCACCATACAAACCGTCCCCGTCCTACGCCAGGCCATCGAAACCCCATCACCCCCATCATCAGGAAAAGATCATGACAAAAAAGAAAACAACCTCGAGTAATCGTAAAACCAACCAAACCATTTCCACCATCGTTATCGTTGGCGGCATTCTGCTGTTCGCCTTTTTTATGTTAACTGGCAACGATCCCCTTGGCCTGTTTTCCAACAACGAAAACAGCACAAACAATTCAAGCCATGTAACCACCATGGTAGGCAGCGGCGGCGATTGGTGGCAAGTTTACTTCACCGATCCCGCTCCCAATTACGATCCCGACAACATGCAAGGCACCGTTGCCGCCGAATTGATCAACCACATCAACAACGCCCAGGAAAGCATCCACATCGCCTCCTTCGAATTCAACCTGACACCCGTCGCCGAAGCGCTGATAGCCGCCCACAAACGCGGCGTAGACGTGCGCTGGGTCACAGACGATGAAAATGGCATCGAGGCAGATGAAGAAGAGGGGCATGGTCAATTCGCCATGCTGGAAAAAGCTGGCATCGAGGTCGTCGATGACGCCCGCGGCGCATTGATGCACAACAAATTCTGGATTTTTGACGGGCAAACGGTGTGGACAGGCTCCACCAACATCACCGAAAACGGCATCTTCCGCAACAACAATAACGTCATCGTCGTGGAATCGCCTGCTGTGGCCGCCATGTTTGAGCGGGAGTTTGCCGAGATGTGGGATGGTGAATTTGGTCCGCGCTCGCCTTCCACCCTCGACCAGCAATCGACCACCATTCAAGGCACGCCTGTAGAAATTCTCTTCGCTGCCGAAGACGAGGTAATGGACGAATTAATTCCCCTCATCAACCAGGCACGAAGCAATATCAAATTTATGGCGTTCTCGTTTACGCATGAAGGGTTAGGCGAGGCGATGCTGGCAAAAGCGGCCGATGGTGTGGCTGTCAGCGGGATTTTTGAGACGCGCGGCAGTGAGACGGAGTACAGCGAGTTGTCCAATATGGTTTGCGCCAATCTCGCGGTGCGGCAGGATGGCAATCCAGGCACTTTCCATCACAAGGTCATCATCATCGACGACCGGATTGTGATTACCGGCTCCCTTAACTTCTCCGATAATGCCAACGACAGCAACGACGAGAATGTGATCATTATCAACAACGCCGACATTGCCCAGCAGTATTTGCAAGAATTCCAACGCCGCTGGCAGGAAGGAAAAACACCCAGCCCCGCCGACATGGGTTGTTAGCGAACTTTAAAAAAACAGAAGTCTCTGCTACGTTTGAAGGTAGCGGAGACTTCTGTACATAATTTTGATCCGTACAACAATCTATGATAGGCGGCTCAAGACAACAACAGGGATGACACGCTCGGTTTTCTGTTGGTATTCACCAAAGCCAGGAGATTTTGCAACCATCTTGGCATATAATTCTGTACGATCTGGTTCTTCTGCTATGGTCGCCTGCACTTGAAATTGTTCAGTGCCAACTTCTACCTCAAACTGTGGGTGGGCCACGATGTTGTAATACCAATCAGGATTGTCAGGCGCACCTGCTTTTGAAGCAATGACAACGTAATTACCGTTATCGGTGAAATAAGCAACTGGATTGATGCGTTCCAGACCACTTTTAGCACCAATGGTATGGAGCAAAATCAGGTCTGAATTCTCAAACTGACCGCCAACTTTGCCCCCATTTTCTCTAAACTCTTTGATGATCGCCTTGTTCCATTCATTAAAATCGCTCATAGGTTTATCCTCCAAAGGATGACTCTGATTTAATATGATGGCTCCCACCCCGACTATCTTTGCGCGTGAAGTTTACCATAGAACGGCCGTTACCCGCCCACCTTCTAACAAAGATAAAATGTACCTGTAAGCCTTTGCTTTATCTTGACTGGTTGGTTTTTTATGAGTCAGGATTCCAATTTTGCGCTGTATTTCTCAAGATACCAACGCCTTCCACTTCTACTTCCACCACGTCACCAGCCACCATTGCTTGCGTGCTGCCAGGCGTGCCTGTGTAGATAATATCGCCCGGTTCAAGCGTTATATAGCGGCTGGTATAACTCACAATAGCGTCAACGCTGTGGATTAAATTGGCGGTACTTTCAGATTGTGTCGTTTCCCCGTTCAGCCGTGTCTGCACCAAAAGATCGTTATAGTCCAACCCTGTAACGATGAATGGGCCAATCGGCGCAAAACTGTCCGACGCTTTAGCCCGAACCCATTGCAGATCAGATGTTTGCCAAGTTCGTTCGGTTATATCGTTACCGGCAGTCACCCCAAAAATATAGTTGGGAGCTTCTTCGACAGACACGTTATGGGCTGTCTTCCCGATGACGACAACCAGCTCGCCTTCATAATGGGTGTTGTCCGATTCGGGGAAAAGCCAAATTGGGTCATCAGGGCCAGCCAATGATGAGGGGAACTTGGCAAAAAGACCGGGGGCATCTGGAGCAAATTCTCCAGCATGGCTACGATAGTTTAGCCCAACAGCAATGATCTTGGAAGGGACGATTGGCGCTAAAATCTTCACCTGATCAAGCGGAACAATCTCATCAGTTAAACGATATTCAGCAAACAAATCACCTTCTAACCGTTGAATGAGCCCATCTTCTGAAACCACACCGTGTGCTTCTTGCCCTTCATAGGAATAGCGCACGATTTTGGTCACGCTATCAAATAGATCATTGGCTGAGGTGTCAGGAACGGCCGTTTCTTCTAAATCAATGGCTGCCGTCGGTTCAGACACAGGTTCTGCTTCCGCTTCGGGTACGGCTGTCAGATTTGAGGATACAACCACTTCTGGCGGGCTTAATGATTCAATTGCCACCGTTCCCTCAGAATCAGAACTTGCTTCATTTGTTGGAATCGATTCCGATTCTGATGGTTGTACGTCTAGTTCAACTTGTGCAGATTGATTGCGGCAACCCATGCTGGTTAAAAGCGTGAACAATAAAATAATCGACAATAAATATTTTTTCATACTGAATCCAAAAAACCTCGGTAATATTTTCTCAAGTAACGGCCTCGATCTTGCGCCTCAACGGCCGTTTCTCGCATAAGTTTGGGGATAACGGCCGTTTTCGTTCCAAACTTAAGTTTGCTTCATTATAACCTGCATTTTTCCATACACTCCCACCTCCCCGCTCCAAAGCAGCCCTCTGCTGAATACCGTGACCACCAAAACGGCCGTTTCTCGCATAAATTTGGGGATAACGGCCGTTTTCGTTCCTAATTGTAAAATAGCAAATAGGGTGTGGTACACTGGCTCCAAACTTTAACTTCTCTAAACTAAGGTGAACGAATGCTTGATTTCCTCATACAACTTTTTGGTCTGATTTTGCTCATGACGGGTATGGCTTTGGGTTATTGGCGCTGGATTCGGCCTCATGAAAGCATTCTGAATTGGCAAAGTCGGGGATTGCTGCTGCTGGTATTACTCACACTCATGGGCGGGCTTATTGGCAGTCCTTTTTGGTGGGCCGACGAAGCCCGCAGTTTTTCATGGGATACTCCGCCCTTAGCCAGCCGGATGTTGGCTGCGGCCGGTTGGTCATTTGTCGTCGTTTCTTATTTGGCGCTGCATAGAGCCAGCCATCGGCGCTTGCGACTGGTTCTGCTGCTCCTCTTTGTCTACTTGTTTCCTTTGACAATCGCCATACTCTTGTTTCATCTGGATCGGTTTGATTTTTCAGCACCGATTACCTATGCGTTTTTTGCCATTGTGGTATTTATGGACATTGCCACCGCCTGGTATCTCCTGCGCCAGCCAACCATCTTGCCAGATCAACCTCAAGACGAAGTGCCAAACGGTCAACTCGTTCAACTTTGGATGCTTTTTGTTGCCGTTCTAGTTGGCTTATGGGGAGTGGCCCTTTTCATTACCGACAGCGGCCCGATTGCCGCTATTTGGGTCTGGTCAAACGACTTGTTATCAAGCCGACTTATCGGTGTGATGCTGCTCGCTATCGCAACTGGCTTGCTCTATAGTTTTCGTTTTCGTGACGTCGCGCAGGTCATGCTGGCGACGCTTGTTACCTACGGCGCGGGGCTGGCCGCCGCCAGTCTCTGGAATCTGCTGCTTGGCAAACCGTTCCCCGCCACTTATTTCATTGTCTTTAGCGTGATTTCCTTGATTTCCCTGTC
>JACSSI010000417.1 GCA_014879345.1 Anaerolineae bacterium
ACGGTGGGGTGGCGTTTGCCTTTTTTGGAGCGGACACCGCCCAGGGTGACGCCGTGATAAATGGTGACATCTGTGCCGATAACGGCCGTTTCCCCAATCACCACACCCGTACCATGATCAATAAAAAACCGGGAGCCAATCGTTGCCCCCGGATGGATCTCAATGCCCGTAATCGCACGACTGACATACGCAATGACGTGGGCAAAAAATTTCCAGCCATGACGCCAAAGACGATGCGCCAGCCGGTGCGCCCAAATAGCGTGCAGTCCCGGCCAAAACAAAAACACATACAGCTTGTTGACCGCCGCCGGATCACTGGCAAACACTCTGTCAATATCTTCTCGCAGACTGGAAAACATGTGACTACTCCTCTAAATGGGCGTACAGTGCCGTAGACAGATACCGTTCCCCAAACGAGGGAATGATGACAACGATGAGCTTGCCTTTGTTTTCAGGACGCGCCGCCACTTGCAGCGCCGCCCATGTCGCTGCGCCGGATGAAATGCCGACCAGCAAGCCTTCCTGGGTTGCCATCTGGCGCGCCGTGGTGAAGGCATCCTCGCCGTCTACTGTGATGACTTCGTCGTAAACGGCCGTGTTGAGATTGCCCGGTACAAAACCAGCGCCAATGCCCTGAATGGGATGCGGCCCCTTCGCACCGCCAGACAAAATGGGTGAGGCGGATGGTTCTACGGCCACAATTTGCACCTCGGGTTTGTACTGCTTCAGCACTTCGCCAACGCCAGTAATCGTGCCGCCCGTGCCAATGCCAGCCACCAGAATATCCACTTTTCCATCGGTATCGCGCCAAATCTCTTCGGCAGTGGTACGACGATGAATCTCTGGATTGCTAGGGTTCTCGAACTGCTGTGGAATCCAGACATGGGGGTCGGCGGCGGCCAGTTCTTCTGCTTTGGCGATGGCCGCGCCCATGCCACCGGCGGCCGGGGTGAGGATGAGTTCTGCCCCGTAGGCACGTAACAGTTTGCGCCGCTCCTGGCTCATGGATTCTGGCATGGTCAGGATGAGTCGGTAGCCCCGCTGCGCACAAACCATCGCCAGGGCAATGCCGGTATTGCCACTGGTCGGTTCGACGATGATGGTATCGGAGCCAATCTGACCGGCGGCTTCGGCGGCTTCAATCATAGCAACACCAATGCGGTCTTTGACACTATGGGCAGGGTTGAAATACTCCAGTTTAGCCACGACTTGCGCCTCACTGCCTTCGGTGAGGCGATTGAGGCGAACTAAGGGGGTGTTTCCTATCAATTGGGTGATATTGTCTGCTATTTTCATCTGGTTTCTCCTATATTTAGAGGCACTTGCCTATGCAAAAAAAACGAGCCACAAATTGATTTTGTGGCTCGCGTATTGATGATGGGTTGTTAGATTTTATAGATTACTGGGATTGATAAATGGGGGCGCGATACCACATGTTGTAAGTATGTTTACAACAGCAACAACAGGTGGAGGGGAAACGGCCGTTTTCTTTCATCATTGTCTTTTAGAATCGCGCACAATCATAACACGCTTTTTTCAATGACCAAATGGGAGCTGTCAGCGGCGACGCGCCACAGATTCACGGATGATGAGGCTGGCCTGGAAGGTGTCGAAGGTGTGCTGACGGCCGTTTATCAAATCAATGAGTGCCTCCGCAGCCGCCTGCCCCAGCTCAATGGCCGGCTGGCGCACCGTGGTAAGCGGCGGCGTGAGGTAGGCGGTGTTGTGGTCGTCGTCAAAGCCGATGAGGGAGACATCTTCTGGCACGCGCAAGCCCCGTCGGTATAAACCCAGACGCACGCCGACGGCCATCTGATCATTGGCGGCGAATATGGCGGTAAACGGCCGTTCTCTGCCCACCAATTTCTCCACAGCCATCAACCCCGATTGCTGCGACAGATCCCCCTCCGCCAGCAACTGCGGGTCTGGCTGAATACCAGCTTCGGTCAGCGCCTGCACATATCCCTGATAACGTTGATACACATCGGTGATCGGTCCATGATAATAGATAGACGCCGTTACATGAGCAATGTGCTGATGCCCCATTTCCAGTAAATAACGGGTAGCTTCATACGCCGCTTTTTTGTTGTCTATCGTAAGACATTGGGACGACATACCCGGAATTTCCCGGGCAGCCACAATCAGCGGCACCTGCTGTGCGTAGGCCAACATCTCCGCCTCAGGGCTCAAGCCTCCCACCACAATGAGACCATCTACCTGACGATCAAGAAGGGTTTGCAAGGCACGTTTCTCAACGGCCGTTTGCCAACGGCCGTCCCCAAAAATAGGCGAGTACGGGGTTGGCTCCAGTGCCTGCAAGATACCCGAGAGAATGCCGTCATAAAACGGATTGCCAAAGCGCTGCGTAAGCACGCCAATCGTTAACGATTGGCCGCTGGCCAGGCTTTGGGCAAACACATTCGGGCGATAATCGAGCGCTTCAATGGCAGTCAACACCGCTTCCCGTTTGGCGGCTACCACAGGGGCATTGCCACTCAGCACCCGGGAAACGGTACTCGGAGAAACCTGTGCTTCTCGGGCAATATCTTGAATCGTTACCTTTGTTTCTTTTGCCATTATTACCTTTGTCTTTGCCACTCACGCACACTCGAAATCGCTTTCATAACCGATTGGACAACATTTTACGCCAAAACGCACTAATTTGTCCAAAAATCCGCCAAAAAATATTTAAATATTGCTTTATCCTCAAAGCAAACGTGTCTTTCTGACACAATATTCAGTCGAGTATCAAGCTGTCATTCCAAGAAAAAAGTCCTGATGCCCTACTGTAACCTACGACTCCCTTCATTTTCATTGACAAATGATTTGCCTGATTGTAACATATTTGAAATCGTTTTCAGAATAAGTCGTTTTGATTTTAAAAACTTTATCAAGCAAGTGATGTTTTCCCACAACACAAGTCAAAACAATCCTTGCTAACAGAGTGGAGAGTCCAAATGGAAAAGTTTGTAGAAGAGAAGTTGAGTGCATTGACATTAGCCGAAAAGGTATCTTTGCTGGCGGCTGCCGATATGTGGCACACGATGGCTGTTGAAAGAGCTGGTATCCCCGTGCTCAAGGTCACAGATGGCCCCAATGGGGCGCGTGGGCAAGATGGCAATACCGGCCCCACCAGCGCCGATTTCCCCATTGGCATGGCGATGGGCGCTACCTGGAATCCAGATTTGATCAAAGAAGTGGGCAAAGCGCTGGCCGAAGAAACAACTGCTAAAGGGGCGCATGTGCTGTTGGCACCCACCGTCAATATTCACCGCACACCCAATGCCGGACGGAATTTTGAATGTTTTTCGGAAGATCCGTTTTTGAGTGGTACGCTGGCTTCTGCCTACATCAATGGGCTGCAAGAGAATGGCGTAGCCGCTTGTATCAAGCATTTTGTGGCGAACGACCAGGAGTTTGAGCGCAATTCCATGAGTTCTGAGGTGACAGAACGGCCGTTACATGAAATCTATCTGGAACCTTTCCGCATCGCCATCGAAAACGCCCAGCCGTGGAGCATCATGAGCGGCTACAATCGGCTCAACGGCACTCACGTCAGCGAACACGATTGGCTGCTGCACGACATCCTAAAAGAGCGCTGGGGCTATGACGGCCTGGTCATGTCAGACTGGTATGGCACTTATTCAGACGGCGTACCGGGCGGCTACCTCGACCTGGAAATGCCTGGCCCCGCTCGCTGGATGAATCCGGAAAAAATCATCGCCGCCGTAGAAGCTGGCGACCTGGAAGAAAGCCACATCGACGACAAAGCGCGGCGTCTACTGCGCATTTTGCTGCGCGTGGGCGCGTTTGACAAGCCTGAACTGGCTGCCGAACAAGCCATCGACAAACCAGAACACCGCGAGTTGATTCGCAAAACGGCCGTTGAAGCGATGGTGCTGCTCAAGAACAAAAACGACGTCCTGCCCATCAACCTGGATGAAACCAAAACCATTGCTGTTATCGGCGAAAATGCCAAATGGGCGCAAATCATGGGCGGCGGCAGTTCACAGGTCAACCCCCACTACACTGTTTCGCCGCTGGCTGGCATTCTCAACCGCGTGGGTGACAAGGCTGTTGTGAATTATGAAATCGGTACGCCTGTCTACAAGGAGCCGCCGCTGCTGGATATTAGTTGGTTAACGGCCGTTGATGGCACCCCTGGCCTCACTCTGGAATACTTTGATGGGCTGGAATTGGCTGGCGATTCGGTACATACGCAAGTCATTAAAAACTCCACCCTCACTTTTTGGGGGGCAGTCGATCCCTACGTCGATCCGTCGAATTTCTCCGCGCGTCTCAGCGCGACCCTTACTGTGCCAGAAACCCGCAGCTACGAATTCCAACTTTCCGGCATCGGCCAAAGCCGTCTCTTGATAAATGGCGAGGTAGTCGTGGCTAAATGGGCAGAAGAAACCCAATACGGCATGGCTGCTGGCACTGTTGATTTAGTTGCTGGCGAATCTTATGACATGGTTACCGAATTTATCACCAGTCCGCAAGCTCAATTCCGCATATTGCGCGTAAGCTGTCCGCCAGCTTTGCCAGACGATCCCATCCAAACGGCCGTTAATGCGGCTGCGCAAGCAGATGTGGCGATTGTGGTAGCGGGGCTAAACCGTGAATGGGAATCAGAAGGCTTTGACCGCCCAGACCTGGAACTGGTGGGCAAACAAAACGAGTTAATCGCTCGGGTAGCCGCCGTTAATCCCAATACAATCGTTGTGGTCAACGTTGGTTCGGCTGTGACCATGCCCTGGATTGATGACGTAACGGCCGTTTTATACCAATGGTATGCAGGCCAGGAAACAGGCAACGCCCTGGCCGATCTGCTTTTTGGTGACGTGTCGCCTTCCGGCAAGCTGCCCACCACCTTCCCCGTGCGCTATCAGGACAATCCTGCCTACATCAATTTCCCTGGCGAAAACGGAAAAGTTTATTACGGCGAAGGGCTGTTTGTAGGCTACCGCTTCTACGACAAAAAAGAGATTGCGCCGCTGTTCCCCTTTGGACACGGATTGTCTTACACCACGTTTGCCTATGATAACCTGAAATTGAACGGCGATTCGTTTGGTGAAGGTGACGAAATTCTCGTCAGCGTAGATGTGACCAATACAGGCAAGATGGTTGGACAGGAAATTGTGCAGGTGTATGTGCATGATGTGGCGAGTCGGTTGGTACGGCCGTTACGCGAGCT
>JACSSI010000418.1 GCA_014879345.1 Anaerolineae bacterium
GCACCAACAATACAGGCACCCACATCGGTAACCTATGGGATAGTAGTGGTCAGCAGTTAGCCACAGCCACCTTTATCAGTGAAACTGGCTCAGGCTGGCAGCAGGTGAACTTCGCCACACCGGTTGCTATCAATGCCAACACCACCTATGTGGCATCCTATCATACCGAGGTGGGATATTACGCAGCCAACGGTGGCTACTTCTCCTTTAGCGGAGTAGACAACGCTCCGTTACGCGCTTTAGGCAATGGTGTGGACGGTGGTAATGGGGTCTATCGATATGGTGCAACCGGGTTCCCGTCTTCAAGTTACAATGCTACCAACTATTGGGTTGATGTAGTCTTTGCAACAACACCATAAATAAAAATATTTGGATCTTTTGTTAGTAGTGACCGGTTCTGATTCATATGTGGACTAATATTTTCAAAGGGCTTTTGGCATTTTAGAAGAACGAGTAATGTTTGATAAATTCAGAAAATAAAAAGTTTTATCAAAACTTGGGTTATCTAAGCAAAAAAGGGGTTAAAAATGATAAATGTAGGTGTAATCGGTTACGGCTATTGGGGGCCAAACTTGGTACGTAATTTTAGTGAATCAACAAGTACCCAAGTTGTAGCAGTCAGCGATCTTAACCCAGAGCGATTGGCATTAGTGCAAAGACGTTATCCGACAATTAGAACCACCTTGGATCATCGCGAATTATGGGCAGATAGCAATATTGATGCCATTGCAATTGCCACGCCAGTAACGAGCCATTTTGATTTGGGCATGGGTTCTTTAAAAGCTGGGAAACATGTTTTAATCGAGAAGCCATTAACAGAATCTTACGAACAAGCACAGTTATTAGTAGAAGAAGCCGAAAAACGCGATTTGGTATTAATGGTTGATCATACATTTGTATACACAGGCGCCATTCGCAAAATGAAAGAGCTTGTTACCACTGGTGAACTTGGGAAGATTTATTATTATGACTCTGTCCGCGTCAACCTGGGTTTGTTTCAACACGATGTAAATGTCATTTGGGACTTGGCCGTACATGATCTCTCAATCATGGAACATATATTGCCTTCTCACCCCATTGCTGTTTCAGCTACAGGTGTGAGCCATATAGAAGGGCAACCAGAAAATATTGCTTATATAACGCTATTTTTTGAAGATAATTTAATAGCCCATGTTCATGTAAATTGGTTGGCTCCCGTAAAAGTGCGCAGCACACTCATTGGTGGTTCCAAGAAAATGATCGTTTATGACGATTTGCAACCTAGTGAAAAAGTCAAAGTCTACAACAAAGGAATTACTTTAAATAATAATGATAATGAATCCAGATATCAAATGTTGATTGGATACCGGACAGGAGATATGTGGGCACCTCATTTGGATATGACTGAAGCATTACAGAGAGAAGTGAAACACTTTGCAGATTGTATTGAAAACGGGGCGCTTCCTATTACAAATGGACAATCTGGTTTAAGAGTTGTGCAAATATTAGAGGCAGCTACACAATCAATGATGAATAGAGGTGAGCCAGTGGAATTAAATACTATGAGGATACCAGCATGATACCGTTTTTAGATCTCAAAACTCAATATCAGAGCATTAAAGAAGAAGTTGATCCGGCTGTTATCCAAATCATGGAAAGCACACAATTTGTTTTGGGCGCAGAAGTTAAAGCTTTTGAAGAGGAATTTGCAGCGTATACAGGTGCGGATTTTGGCGTAGCCGTTAATTCAGGAACCAGCGCTTTGCATCTGGCTCTGTTAGCTGCTGGAGTTGGTCCCGGTGATGAAGTCATTACGGTTCCTTTTACGTTTGTGGCAACAGCTGCTGCTATTTGTTATATCGGTGCAAAGCCTGTTTTTGTCGATGTTGATGATCAATCTTACACGATGGATGTGACTCAAATTGAAGCGGCAATTACAGATAAAACAAAAGCGATTTTGCCTGTCCATATTTATGGGCAAGCCGCTGATATGGATCCAATCATGGAGATTGCTAAAAAACATGGGTTAATTGTGGTAGAGGATGCCGCTCAAGCTCATGGCGCTCACTATAAGGGGCGCCCCATAGGAAGCATTGGAGATTTGGGTTGTTTCAGCTTTTATCCCGGTAAAAACCTGGGAGCATATGGTGAAGGTGGTATTGTTGTTACCAATAATCCTGATTACGCCCAAAAAATCCGCATTTTACGTGATTGGGGTCAGGAGCGTAAATATCATCACGAATTACTTGGCTACAATTATCGTATGGATGGATTCCAAGGTGCGGTGTTGCGGGTTAAGCTTCGTCATTTGGAGGATTGGACAGAGGGACGGCGGGCAAACGCGGCATATTATGATGAGCTTTTGACTGGCTATGGCATACAACCACCCCCAGTTATACCTGAGCGGCGGCACGTGTATCACATATATGCTATCCGCACGAAGCAGCGTGAGCGTTTACAGGAAGCATTACAAAAACAAGAGATTCACACTGGTATTCATTACCCTATCCCGGTTCATTTACAGCAAGGTTATTTGCATTTGGGCTATAAAGCCGGTGATTTTCCGTGCTCTGAAATGGTTGCAAATGAAGTTCTTTCGTTGCCAATGTTTGCAGAATTGACTCGCGAACAGATTGAAATCGTAGCGAAAGCAGTGAATGATAATTTTCATGACTGATAGCAGTGAAAAGACAGCACGTGTGGTAGAAGCGGTTCATGGCTTGAAAAAGGTAGAACCCGATCCTGATTTTGAAATCGGATTAGCAAACTATTTGAGAGAAAACTATTCTAGAGATGCTTTGCTTGATATTTATAACCGCTTTGCTTTAGGTGTAGGTAATTTTGATTTTATGATGCGCCGCGTGATTTGGCGTGCCGTAGCGCGACGTTGTGGACATGGACTGCGTGTTGGTTCGGGGGTCGGATTTAAGCACTTGGAGACCTTTGAGATTGGAGATGGTGTCTTTATTGGAGACCAGGCTTATATTCAGGGACGTTTTGACGGCACATGTGTGATTGATGATCATACATGGATTGGCCCAATGAGTTATTTTGATGCGCGTGATTTGGTGTTAGGTGCGCAAGTTGGTTGGGGGCCTGGAGCCAAAGTGCTAGGATCAACGCATACTGGATTGCCAGTTGATATCGCCATCATTCAAACTTCTTTGGAGATTGACCCGGTTCGCGTTGAGATGTGGGCTGATATTGGCACAAACGCTGTCGTTTTGCCAGGTGTGACTATTGGCAAAGGGGCTATCGTTGGGGCTGGAGCGGTTGTGACAAAAGATGTTGAACCCTTTTCGATTGTTGCTGGTGTGCCTGCACGATTTGTACGTTGGCGCGATGGGTATGAAGAATCATAAAAATAAGTAATACTGGAGTGAAAACATGCAAAATAGTCGAGTTTTGATTACGGGTGGGGCAGGCCTAATTGGTTCGCATATAACTGATCAGTTGATTGATTTAGGAGTCAGCGAAATTGTTATTCTTGATAATTTTGATCGAGGGACGCGAAAAAACCTTGAATCGGCTCTTGCTAATGGCCCTGTGACGGTTGTTGAAGGAGATATTCGAGATCGAAGATTATTGGTTGATTTGATGGAAGGTATTGATGTGGTCTTTCATCAAGCTGCGATTCGTATTACTCAATGTGCATTGGAACCACGCCTGGCATTGGAGGTGTTGGTAGATGGTACATACAATGTATATGAAACGGCCGTTAACGCGAATGTAAAGAAGATTGTATCAGCATCATCTGCATCTGTTTATGGCGCAGCAGATGATTTCCCAACCACTGAAAAGCATCACCCATATAATAACAGAACCATTTATGGTGCCGCAAAAACCTTCAATGAAGGACTATTACGCAGCTTCAATGAAATGTTTGGCATCAATTATGTTGCTTTGCGTTATTTTAATGTCTATGGGCCACGCATGGATATTCATGGTGTCTACACGGAAGTATTGATTCGTTGGATGGAACGGATCGCTGCTGGTCAGCCGCCATTGATCTTTGGTAATGGTTTGCAAACGATGGATTTCATTTATGTTGAAGATATAGCTCGAGCCAACATTCTTGCAGCTCAATCTGACGTAACAGATGAAGTCTTTAATGTAGCAAGTGGTACTGAAACAAGCTTGAACGAATTAGCCCACACATTGTTGAAAATTATGGGGTCTGATCTCCAACCAGAATATGGGCCTGAGCGAAAAGTTAACCCTGTCCCCAGGCGTTTAGCCTCGACAAAAAATGCGGAAGAGAAGCTCGGATTTAAAGCGCAAGTTTCATTAGAAGAAGGGATGGAACGATTGGTTGCCTGGTGGCAAGAGAGTCGCACTGAAACTGTGCCAGCTTAATCTGTATTAAGCTGGTAAATTGTGAAAATTCTCCTTCATAGGCTTGATATAAATTGTAACAATTCAGGTGATAGAAGGTGTGAAAATTCACATTATTCAATGAATTCTTTATAGCATCCCTGATTTGACTTATATTTTAGACATGGAATTCACCCGTCTTAATCCCTTTTTATTTTAGGATTTCAAGATTTTCCAAAATGAACAGGGGATGAGTAAGCTTGATTTGGTTTTTGGGTTTTTAGACAATGTTGTTAACTTGTTAGCAATGTATTGATCTTCCAGAATAAGCATAACAGCCCCTTTGTAGCCCGAAAATCCAATTAAAGGAACGAGTGAATTTATGTCAAAGTATGCCCATGTTTTCGCACGTCTAAACTTCAGTAATAGAAAATTAACTGGAGTTATCATCCTGGTATTTTTAATTTTTGTGATTCTTTTTGGACTAGTATTTGGCACTAACTTAGTGGAGGCAAACCCACCTAATAATACTCAAACTCTGCTAAGTTCCACCACATTCAAAACAATTCCAGTGCTTGCACAATCATCCGGTGATTCGTCTGTTTTTTTACCTATGATCATGAGCGGCTCAAGTAATGACTTTTCTATCATCTTTGTCTCTCGCCAAATTCCAACAAACGGTAGTGTGTATTACCAGCAGGGAGGGATGTTGCCCGGTACAGGATCCTATAGCCGATTTGTCGTCGCTGCCCCGGGTAAGCTAATTATTCAAGAGCCAAATGGATCTATGCGCACTTTAATAGATGGCTCAAATCCTCGGGCAGCTTCATTGAATTTAATTGATGTGAATGCGCCAGAAGTTTCTTACGATGGAAAGAAGATTGTTTTTGCTGG
>JACSSI010000419.1 GCA_014879345.1 Anaerolineae bacterium
GTTTACTGATTGCTGGCGTTGCTCATCTACTGGTTTACTTATTTTTAAGTCGCCGCTTTCCCCTGCCCAAAGATCGCAGTGTATGGAAACACGCCATTTTCTTGGGTGCATTCGGTACTGCCATCCCCATGACCTGTATTGTGATGTCGCTGCAATATCTTTCCAGCGGCGTTTCCTCAACATTACTCACCTTAGGCCCGGCTGTCATCGTCATTCTGGCACATTATGTCTTGCCAGATGAATCCTTGAACCGACGAAAAGCGGTGGGTGTGACCATTGCTTTTGCTGGCGCTCTGGTTTTGGCAGCCAGCGGCCAATCTGGTATTTCTGGCGAAGAAGCCGCGAATCCACTAGGTTACATTTTGATTTTTACTGCTATTTTCATCGCCAATGGCATGACAGTTTATTCTCGCAAATATATGAAAGACTTTGATGCTTACGATGTAGCCAGTATCCGCATGTGGGCAGCAGCCTTGACTGTTTTGCCGCTTTCCATCATCATGATTGGTATGAACTTTGAGTCCGTTACCACCGTTGGCTATCTGGGATTATTGTATGCAGCGCTTATTGGTACGTTTGCTGGTTTATTGTTAGCCTTTTACAATATCAAACGGTTTGGTGCCACTGCTTCGGCCATGACAGCTTACGTGATTCCGGTTGTGGCCGGGATTGGGGGTGTGCTATTTTTGGATGAACAGATAACGGCCGTTATGCTCACAGGCATGGCACTAATCATCATTGGCATAGCCGTTTTGCAGAGTAAAAAGTCAATAGCTGCCCCAGAGCTGGTTATCAACAAGCCATGAATAAATTATGAGCTACTCATAAAAATTGATCTGCGATCCCAGACTGATCCTGAGAACAATAAAACATTATTAGCCGGTTCATTAAATGGCTGGTAAACTTATTTGCTAAAGTGTCAATTTACCAACTGAATCCCGGATAATTGGGATGGTATATGACTTTTGTCATCCCCAGACATGTCACATGTCATATGTCAAATGTGATGTGTCACATGCCACATGTCACTCTTACCTCACCCCACTACCGCGTAAAATAGCTGACAATTGACCGAGTAGACCCTTTTGCGGTCCATCCGTAATTGAACAGAAAAATAATTTGTTATTCCTGGTCAGGCATGTAACCATGTCTGACCTTTAAGTGTGTTTGCTATCCATTAAATGCTGTACATCAAAGCAGCTTATTTTGAACAACAAAAACGAACAATCGTTTGGAGGATTTAGTTCATGACAAAATATGTCTATTTATTCAATGAAGTATCAGAAGCCGAAGCCTATGCCGGAAATTGGGACAAAACCCGCGCATTGCTCGGTGGTAAAGGCGCCAACCTGGGTGACATGACCCGCATTGGCGTCCCCGTCCCCCCCGGTTTCACCGTCACCACAGAAGCTTGCAACGCTTACCTGGCCGCCGGTCAAACCTTCCCCGAAGGCATGTGGGAACAAGAATTGGCTGCCATGAAAGCCACAGAAAAACTCACAGGCAAAGAATTCGGCAATCCCAAAAACCCTCTGTTAGTCTCCTGCCGTTCTGGCGCCAAATTCTCCATGCCCGGCATGATGGACACCGTCCTCAACCTCGGCCTGAATGACGAAACGGCCGCCAGCATGGTCGAATTAACCGGTGACGAACGCTTCGTCTACGATGCCTACCGCCGTCTGGTTCACATGTTTGGCTCTGTCGTCCTCAACATCGACGACGAAGAATTTGAAGAACCGCTCGACAGTTACAAAGCAGAAAAAGGCTACAAAGTCGATACCGAAATGAACGCCGAAGACTGGAAAGCCTTGACCGAAGTCTACAAAGAAGTCATCAAAGAAAACATGGGCTTTGAGTTCCCCCAAGACCCCTACGAACAATTGAAACTGGCAACCGAAGCCGTCTTCAAATCATGGAATGGCAAACGCGCCTTTGATTACCGCAACGCTGCCCACATCGCCCACGATCTGGGTACAGGCGTCAATATCTGCACCATGGTCTTCGGTAACATGGGCAATAGCTCCGGTACCGGTGTCGCCTTCACCCGTAACCCCGCCACTGGCGAAAACGTTCTTTACGGCGATTATTTGATCAACGCCCAGGGTGAAGACGTGGTTGCGGGTGTGCGCAATACCACCAAAATCGAAAAAATGGGCGAAGAACTGCCCGAAGCCTACGAAGAATTCCTGGAAGTTCAGGAAAAACTGGAACAACATTACCGCGACATGCAAGATGTTGAATTCACCGTTGAAAATGGCAAACTATGGATGCTGCAAACTCGTGACGGCAAGCGTACTTCCAAAGCGGCCGTGAAAGTTGCCGTAGACATGGCAAACGAAGGCCTCATCACCAAAGCCGAAGCCGTTAAACGCGTGAAACCGGAGCAGGTTGACGCCTTATTGCACCCCCAATTCGTCCTGGCTGCTAAAGAAAAAGCGATTGCTGAAGGCAAACGCTTTGCCACCGGTGTCAACGCTTCTCCTGGTGCGGCCGTTGGTCAGGTTTATCTGGATGCCGATACCACTGAAAGAATGGCGAAAGAAGAAGGCCAAGACGTTATCATGGTACGGCCGTTCACCAAACCAGATGATGTGCATGGTATGCTCGCTGCGAAAGGTATCCTCACCAGTGAAGGTGGCGCCACCTCTCACGCGGCTGTGGTTGCCCGTCAGTTCGGTATTCCTTGTGTGGTTGGTGCTTCCGACGTGCGCATTGATGCTGAAAATCGTACAGTAACAGCCAATGGTGTTACCATCAAGGAAGGCGATTTCATTTCCGTAGATGGTACGACCGGTGAAGCTTTCCTGGGTGTCATTGAATCCGTTGCTCCCGTTTTGGAAGAACAAACCGACCTGTTGACCTTGTTGAGCTGGGCTGACGAATTCGCGGCTACTGAAGGTGTCCGTGACGTGCCAGCAGGCTGGCCGAGCCGTGGTCTGCAAGTGTGGGCCAACGCCGACTATCCCGATGATGCTCGCCGCGCTCGCTCCTACGGCGCTACCGGTATCGGCCTCTGCCGTACCGAGCACATGTTCTTTGAAACCGAACGTCTGCCTATCGTGCAGCGCATGATTTTGGCCGACACCGTTGCTGAACGCCAAGCTGCTTTGGACGAGTTACTGCCTTACCAACGTGCTGACTTCGACGGTTTGTTTGAAGCGATGAGCGGCTACCCCGTTATCATCCGCCTCATTGACCCGCCATTGCATGAGTTCATGCCCGACGAACACGAGTTGTTGGTTGAGGTGATTGAGAATCGTGTACGCGGTACCGTTGACGAAGCGAAAGAAGAATTGTTAGCCAGCGTCGAGTCCATGCATGAAAGCAACCCCATGATGGGTCTGCGTGGTGTTCGCCTGAGCGTGATGATGCCAGAAATCGTCGGTATGCAGGTTCGCGCTATCTTTGAAGCGGCCGCTGACGTGAAACTGCGTGGTTTTGAGCCACATCCAGAAGTCATGATTCCGTTGACGGGTCACATCAATGAACTGCTCTTCATCCAGCCAAAACTGGAAGAAGTTGCGGCTGATGTGATGGCTGCCAAGGGCGTCACCTTCTCCTACAAATTCGGTACTATGATTGAAATTCCGCGTGCCGCTTTGACGGCCGATGAGATCGCCGGTGTGGCCGAGTTCTTCTCCTTCGGCACCAACGACTTGACCCAGTTCACCTTTGGTTACAGCCGTGACGACGCCGAACGTAACTTCCTGGTGAAGTACGTGGAAGATGGCATTTTGCCACAAAACCCCTTCCAGACGATTGACGCCGCTGGTGTCGGTCAGATCATGGACATCGCTGTTAAGAAAGGTCGTGGTGCACGTGTTGATTTGGAAGTTGGTATCTGTGGCGAGCATGGTGGCGATCCGCAGTCTGTGGCGCTCTGCCATAAACTGGGCTTGAATTACGTGTCTTGCTCCCCCTTCCGAGTGCCGATTGCTCGTTTGGCTGCTGGTCACGCTGCTTTGTCTTAAGGCCAGTGAACAGTGTGCAGTAAACAGTGAACAGTTGCTGAAGATTGCAAACTGAATAAGTTACAATAAAAAACCAGCCCTGTGAAAGCGGGGCTGGTTTTTTTGTTTTTATGACTTTTGTCAGACGCTCAGGTGAAGTCCGTCACTTGTGCGTGGATGTATTGCCTTTTATGATTGCGGGGCGGTTGGTTGGTAACGGCCGTTTATCCCACATCCTATCTTACTGAACCAGAGGCAACCCACTTATGTCCTCAGCGCAGTCCCATCCTAGCGGCGATGCCCGTTACACCACCATCGACCGCACCATCAAACTGGTAGATTATCAAAAAGACGCCTTGCTCGAAGTGTTAAACGCCGCCCAGGAAACCTTTGGCTACCTGTCTGAGGAGTTGCTGATTTACATTTCGCGGCAATTAGACGTATCCCTGAGCAAAGTGTATGGCGTCTCCACCTTCTACCACATGTTCACCTTCACCCCCCTGGGCGAACACAACTGCATTGTCTGCACGGGAACCGCTTGTCACGTCAAAGGCGCAGACCGCATTGTGCAAGCTATGGTCGATGAATTTCGGGTGGCGGCGGGTGAAACCACAGCCGACGGCTTGCTCAGTTTGAACACCGCCCGCTGTTTGGGAAGTTGTGGTCTGGCGCCTGTCACCGTTTTAGATGGGCAAGTTCGCGCCAAAGAAACACCAGAAGCCGTGATCCAGCATGTTAAAGAAGCCCTTGTTTAACGAGTTGCGACGCACTTCAAAAGTGCGTCGCAACTTAAAACTATCGAGACAGTCACATGACACAACCCAATTTCCAGAAACTTGAAGAACTCGGCCAAAAAGAACGCGACCGGCAGGAAAGCTATCAGCGACGTATTTTCTGCTGTAATTCCACCGCCTGTCTTTCTGCTGGGGCGGCGCAGACGCGTTCCGCCTTAGCCGAAGCGTTCCAGGATGACCCAGACACAGAAGTCGTGCAGACTGGGTGCATGGGATTGTGCAGTCGTGGGCCGTTGGTGCGTGTGGAGACGAAAGATGACGCGCCAGTGCTGTATGGGGATGTCGTCGCTGAACTTGCGCCGCAGATTGTGCCATCGCCCCATTCTGAGCAAGTCGAGCCAAATCAGGCGTTGGCCGAACATGTTATTCCGCTGGATGCGCCATTTTTTGCCAAGCAAGTGCGCGTTGTTCTCAGCCAGACGGGACATATTGACCCCGACAA
>JACSSI010000420.1 GCA_014879345.1 Anaerolineae bacterium
TTAGACTATGTACCAAATGCCCCTCGTAAAGCTGATCTTGAATATGTGTTATCTAATTCGTTTGGCATGGGCGGGCAAAATGCGTGCCTCGTTTTCAAGCGGTATGCAAACGGGCAAGCGTAAAGCAGCAGGTGTAAAAAATGTTCTATTTCGATCCGACTTATCTATTTATATTCTTCATCACCCTCTTCATTTCTATTGGGGTGCAAGTTTATTTAAAATCCAGCTTCAGCAAATGGTCGAAAGTGGCAAATGGCAGCCATGTAACAGGCATTGACGCCGCCAGAACCATCTTTGCCCGTACCTCCTTGCAAGCCATCCCTCTGGAAGCGATTCCCGGTGCCATGACCGACCACTTTGATCCAAGAAGTAATGTTGTCCGCTTATCAGACCCGGTGCGGAATCAACCTTCTATCGCCGCTATGGCAATTGCAGCGCATGAGTTAGGGCATGTGCAGCAATATCAAACTGGTTCGGCGATGATTAAAGCGCGTGGCTTTTTGGTTCCCGCCGTGAAGTTTAGTCCCAGGGTTTCTTATATCTGTCTGCTCATGGGGTTATGGTTTAACCTGACGGGATTACTTTGGCTGGGGATTCTCTTTTTCGGCATTATGGTCATTTTCTCGGTGCTGACGATTCCAGTGGAGTTTGATGCCAGTAAACGTGGCCTGAAACTTTTGAATGAAGCAGGCCTGATGGTTTCTGAGACAGATCGTAAGGGTGCAAAAAGTATCCTCACTGCGGCGGGTATGACTTATTTGGCGGCGGCTGTAACATCTATTTTACAGCTACTTTATTACATCAGTGTGGCAAATCGTCGCAGGTAACACAACCCATCCACAGCCCAAAACAGAAAATCCGACAGGGCGGGAAACGGCCGTTGTCGGATTTTGTGCATCTATTCATCCTATACCAGGAATCCTATGAAAAAACTCACGTTTATGATACTCAACTTGCTCGCGCTGCTCTTGCTGCTAACAGCCTGTAGTGATCCTAAACCCACACCTTTCCCGGTCACAGAAGCCCCAGCAGCCACAGCCGAACCGACCGCCATTCCCGTCACCCAACCACCGTTGGAACAAGTCCCAACGCAAATTCCAACGGCCGTTCCACCCACCAATACACCCCAACCCACCCTGATTCCCGTGCCTACGTCTCCCTTCGACAGTATGAACCACATGCCCGATCCTTCACTCACCAACAAAACGTGGGAATGGTTCCGGCGCGATCCCAATGGCAACCCAATAGCTGAAATCGTGGTACCAAATCCAGAAAACTACACCCTCGTTTTCAATGATGACGGGTCACTTCAGGCACAATTAGACTGCAATACCGGCAACGGCCGTTACGCCACCGAAAACAATAGCCGCATCTTTATGGAACTGGGCGCATCAACCCTCTCCTTTTGCAATGAAAACTCCCTCGACGCGCAAATGACCATGATGTTTGGCTCTGTCCAGACCTACCACATCGAAATCATCAATGATGAACTGGCCTTAGCCTGGACAGAGGGCGGCCCCATCGACTACTTCCGCAACGCCGATTCCGCCACCACTCCTCCAGAAATGCTCGGCAAGGCGTGGCAGTGGCAAAGCCTTGAATCACCCATCATGAACGTCACCGTCGAAGCCCCAGAAAAATATCTCATTCAATTTAACGAAGACGGCACTGTTGATCTGCAAGCCGATTGCAATGTCCTCCAGGCCGCCTATACCACCCCTGCCAACCGTCTCAAAATCGACCTGTCACCAGCTAATGCCTCTGCCCTGCTTGCCGAATGCCCCGATGGAGCGCTCTACGAACTCTACCTACTCGCTCTGGATACCACTACCAGCTTCACCCTGCTCAACAACAACTTGATGCTTTTTGTGGGTGAAAATGGCAACGTCATGCGCTTCATTGAAGCGGGAACCGAAGTCGCAGAGATAAGTGAGATCAGCAACGAGCCTATCGTCACCCCACCCAGCCAGCCAATACCAGACACAGATGAGCCAACAGGCATTGTCACCGCCCCCGATGGCATCAACATGCGCACCGGCCCCGGCACCTCGTTTCCCAGACTGACCATCGTGCCAAATGGCACCGTCCTATCCATTCTGGGCATCAGCGAAGATGGTGACTGGTGGCTAATTGAAAACCCAGACCTACCCGGCGAAGAAGCGTGGGTCACTATTAACTTCATTCAGACCAGCAATGTCAAGGATGTGCCGGTTATTGAAGAACCACCCGCCCTCACCGATTATGCCTGGCAATGGGTTTCGCTAACCGCGCCCTCTGAAACGACGACTGTCAGTAATCCCAGCGCCTACACGCTTCAATTTTTGGCTGACGGCACGGCCGTTATCAAGCTAGATTGCAACAACGCCAACGGCCGTTACACCATAGACAAAAACGCCATCAACATCAACCTCGGCGCAACCACGCTAGTAGCCTGCCCCGGCGACTCACTCGATGCACTCTATTACAGCACATTAACGGGTGTGACCACCTATTTCTTTGAAGGCGACGACCTGTATCTCGAACTGCCAGCAGGCGGAGGCACGATGAAATTTGCGCCTATCATCAATTAAATTGGTAATTGAGATTAAAGATTGAAGATTGGTTTGGTCTCCAATCTTCAATCTTTAATCTTCAATCTTCAATTTTCAATAAGTTACCCTCATGCACTTCATACTTTCCTCTAAAAAACACCTCTTCCTCACTTTTTGTCTGCTCACCATGCTCATGGGGTGTGGGAATACAGCGGCAACGCCAACGGCCGTTATCTCCGCATCCCCCACACCCTCAGCCACAAACACAGTCCAGCCAACAGCCACCCTCCTGCCCACAGTAACAGCCACCCCATCCCCCACGCACACGCCATCCCCCACACCCACGCCGACAGCAACGGCCGTTCCCGCCAACCTATCCGGCAATCCGCGCACCATCAACCTGACCACCGCACCCGAAGCCAAAAGCGGCGCATCCTGCGGCCTCGTTGACAGGCTCGACTTCCCCATCGCTCCGCCAGATGGCATTGGTGTGAGTCGGGGCGGCGGCGATTTCGGCCAATTCCGCGACCGCTACGGCAAATACCATGCTGGTGAAGATTGGGGCGCACCCGGCGAGGGTTCCAATTTTGGCAAACCCGTTTACAGCATCGGCCACGGCCGCGTGATGTATGCCCAACCCGAAGGCTGGAACCGCGACAAAGGCGTCGTCATTGTTGAACATGTGATAGGTGAAACGCGGGAAATTATCTACTCATTTTACGGGCATCTCGACCCGCCCTCGGTCATCCTGGAACCCGGTACTTGCGTGCAGCGGGGTGATCTCATCGGCAACATCGGCAAACCGCGAACCTCGCCACACTTGCATTTTGAAATTCGCACCCATATGCCCTACATGCCCGGCCCCGGCTACTGGGAAGAAGACCCCACCGTGGCAGGATGGCTGCCACCTTCACAAACCATCTGGAATCAACGTATGGCCTCATCACCTGGGGTTTCCTGGCTGCGGGCGGCTGAAACAGGTTCCCAGCCTGTCGGTTTGTGGCGTGATGACTTGTTTTTGACTATTGAGGCGGATCGGTTAACCCAAACCAATCTGGAAACTGGCAACGCCCAACCCAGCCCACTCGTCGGCAAAAAAATCGAAAACGCGCTCCTGCATCCACAAACCAACACCTTGTTCCTGCAAACGGAGGATGGCTTGTTACTGGCGTATGAGGATGAGTTATTGTGGGAGTTTGAATTAGCTGGAAGCAGCCGTTCTGATCTGCTGCCTCTACCCAACGGCGGCGTGATGGTGATTCAGGGCAAGAATATGACAGGCTTGTCTGCTGACGGCGCGGTGTTGTGGCAAGATGATGGGGGGAAACGGCCGTTTGCCTGGACACTCACCACCGACAGCCTCATCTACACACTCAGTGGCGCAGACAGTGGCGCCTGGACAGCCAGCACATCCGAACCGCCTCAGCAACTCTTCGCCAAAACAGGCTATCCCATCACCGTTGGAGAAAATGTTTGGCTATATGCCTCAGATGGCATCTATCGGCTTAACCCAGACAACAGTGAACTCATTTACGCGCTTCCGGCCGCCAACCTCAATTTCAGCACCATCACCCCCTTGCCCGCTGGCGGCGCACTCGTCCTGCACACCGACCCTCATGACCGGCGGCTGCTCGCCTTCAATGCGGATGGCTCGCTGCGTTGGAACCTTTCGGTGGCGGCTCTGCCCAGCGGGCCGGTTGAACTTGTCGCCACAGATGAACAATCCATGCTTTTCATCACCAGCAGCGATGGCAACAATCTACAGACCAACCTTTACACCATCAATCCCCAAAATGGCGACCTGACCCATATTTTTAACGGTGGCTCCCGCCCCTTTTCCAGCAACGATACCTGGATTGCACAAGCTGACACATCCCGCTTGCTAATCAACAACGCAGGCGGCGCCATTTTGTCTCTCGATCCGCAGCAAGCATTAGAGGCTGTCAGCGCTGCTTCCCCACCCAATTGATTTCGATGCCTTCATGCTCAAATAAGCGACCGCTCAGTTCACCGGTATGCTCCATGATGTGGCGCATATTATAGAATTGCAGTTCCAGTTTGTTGAACGGCAACCAGTCAAAACCAGAATCAGCCGCCACATCCAGCACAGCAACTTGTTGATCAACCTGTTCCCGGCAGAATGCCAAATATTCCAGAATCTCAGCTTGCGTATACGGCTCAACACTTTCCGGTTTGCCCAAAGATTGGGACGCCTCACGATGTTTCGGCCACCGGGTAAACACGCTTTCACTCGGCTGCAAGTACAAGTGCGTATAAAACAGCGCATGAAAGGCCACCTGCCAATATTTGTTCACCGGTTTGTCATCATACCAGAGGTGTTCCGGGCAGTTTGCGATAGACTGCTCCAACATGGACAGGGCAGCATGGTATTGAGAATGGATAGCATCCTTGATATTCAACGCGTCGTTCATAAAATCCTCCTTCACACGACAACCTCCCGGAGGTTTGAAACCTCCGGGAGGTTACACTTTTAGCAAAATCATAACCCAAACCAATCTCGATTGGCAATGAGCAGGCTCAAAATAACCACATCTAGCAAAAGCGTGAGTAAATCAAATATGCCTACTTGATCGGTGAAGGTGAGGATGATATTGATGAGCAAAACGGCCGTTGCCAGCCAAAACCATCGCT
>JACSSI010000421.1 GCA_014879345.1 Anaerolineae bacterium
CGGGGACGCGATTCGAACGCGCGACCTCCGGGTTATGAGCCCGACGAGCTGCCTCTGCTCTACCCCGCAGCGAAGGACGGGATTATAACCAGCTTGTTTTGTTTGTCAAGGGCAAAATAATTTTTGGTGTAAGAATACATTGTATTTGATTTACCGGCAGGCCAGAGGTCTGCTTACGAGAGGGTCGGAGACTTTCCAGTTTCCGGTTTCTTAACTTAGAAAACGAAAATACCGTAATTTTAGGAGAAAATAATGCCGCGATTGACGAAGATTTATACGAAAAAGGGAGACTTTGGGGAGACGTCTTTAGCTGGGGGGCAGCGTGTGCCAAAGGAATCAGAGCGGATTCGGGCGTATGGCACGGTGGACGAGTTGAATGCTCAGATTGGTTTGGCTTTGGCTTTGGGTTTGAGTGATCGGTTAACGGCCGTTCTCCCCACCATCCAAAATGAATTATTCAATTTAGGCTCAGACCTGGCTTTCCTGGAAGAAGATAAGCAGAAATATGATTTGCCTGAGATTGGCGAGAGGCACGTGGAAAAGCTGGAGCATGTGATTGACGAGTTGAATGAGATTGTGGGCAGTTTGCAAAATTTCATTTTACCGGGTGGCACGACTGGTGCGGCGCAATTGCATGTGGCTCGTACTGTTTGCCGACGTGCCGAGCGCATGGTGATTGCTTTGTCTCGTCAAGAAGCCGTGGGCGAATATGTGATACCCTATCTCAATCGCCTTTCTGATGCTTTGTTTGTCATGTCTCGTTATGAAAACCAGCAAGTGGGACAAGCGGAAACTTTGTGGGATTCACACAAATAAATAGTTGGATTTATTTTTACTATCATTCAGACCCTGGCACTAAGTTGTTAGCTGATTCCCGATGACGTAATTTAAGTGTTGGGGTCTTCTGTTTTCTAACGACAATCGTGCAACTTCTCCTGTTTTTGGTAAACTTTTCAGATGAAATTTGTGTAGGAGAGAATAGATGTTTTCAAATATAGTGTTGGTCACGGTAGTTGTTTTTGTGTTGTGGTTGGCCGCGATGGGGTATTACCTGTATTCATCGCGTCAGCAAGAATCGTTGGAAAAGCAGGTTGAGGCTGTACAGAAAATGCTTGATGATTCAGGCCAAAGTGAGGCTTAACCAGTCTCGTTAAAAGAGGAGGGTGTGGATTGATGATGAGAAGAATGATACTGCTGTGTTTGGCTGTCACGGGGATGATGGTTTTGGCTGCCTGTTCGATTGGCGGGGGCGGCGTTGATGAGTGTACGGAGAGTGGCGCCCTGTTTCAGGATGATTTTAGCGGCGAGAAGGAGTGTGGCTGGGCATTGTATAACCGGGGCGGCGCTGTGGTGGAAATTGTGGACGGTGTTATGCGCATGAGTACCAGTCAACCCGGCCAAATTTGGTGGACGAATCCTGGGCAGAGTTTTGATGATGTGATTATCTCAACGGACGCGCGGCAGGTTAGCGGCCCTAATGACAATGCGTATGGCACTATTTGCCGTTACCAGAATGAGGAGAATTTTTATGTGTTCCTCATCAGCGGTGATGGTTATTACACGATTGGCAAGTATACCAGTGACAGCCCTTCCATTACCTATCTCACGGAAAATGGGGAGTATCAATATTCTGATGTTATCAATCAGGGGAATGCTACGAATCAAATCCGCACCAGTTGTATTGGGCAGGAATTGAGTTTGGCGGTGAACGGTATTACGTTGACGACGGTGACTGACCCGACGTTTGTGATTGGTGATGTGGGCCTGGCTGTGAGTACGTTGGAACCGGGAACGGCCGTTGTTGAGTTTACTGATTTCCGCGTTGTTGCTCCTTAAATGAATCTGTTTCGTATTTTCTTGTTTTCGGTGCTGTTGTTTCTGGCGGCTTGTGGTAGTGATGCCGTTTCTCAGGATGAAACTGTCATTTTCCGAGATGAGTTTAATCCTGGTGAGACGGGAAACTGGCTGGTGGAAGGTGATGATGTGGGGCAAACGGCCGTTATCAACCAGCAGTTCGTCATCGCCATCAATCAGCCCAATACCATGCAGTATACAACCCTGCAAGAACCCGTTGTAGACAATTTCATTCTGGAGGTAGATGCGCAGCAGCTTGCGGGCAATCCTGAAAGCAGTTTTGGTATATTGGCTCGAATGCGTGGCGCTGACCAGTTTTACCGGTTTGAAATTACTAGCAGCGGTTTGTATATGGTGGAGCGGCACAATGCTGATGGCAGTTGGAGCCAATATCTGGACGATTGGACGGAATCAGCGGCCATTAAACAGGGTTTGAACAGTGTCAATCGCTTAAAAGTAGAAGCAAATGGCTCCAGTTTGTCATTTTATGTCAATGATACCTTGCTGCATGAAGCCTTTGATAATGGGGTTGGTTTAGAAACAAATATTGGTTTGGATGCAGGCACATTTGGGCAAGCTGGCTTGCAGGTGGCTTTTGATAATGTTGTCATTCGTGAACTGCCGTCGTCAACGAATGAGTGATGGCACACCTTTTGTCTCACGCAAAGGCGTGAGAACGCTTTTCAAATACCATGAGAAACGCGATTGAAGATGCCTTGAATGGGCGCATCAAAGATATTTCGCCGTTGAGCGGAGGCTGCATTGGGCAGGTATACCGTGTGAAGCTCACTGATGGGCGCACGGTGGTGGCAAAATATGATGGCTCGCACACCTCCCAATTAGGCGTTGAAGCGTATATGCTGCGCTATTTAAGTGCGCATAGCGAGCTGCCAGTGCCAGAGGTGCTGCATGTGGCAGATGATTTATTGTTGATGCGTTTTTTACCAGGAAACAGTCACTTTGGTGCAGTGGCACAGGCTCATGCGGCGGAACTGTTGGCTGGCCTGCATGGTGTTAGCGCAGAAAAGTTTGGCCTGGAACGAGATACGCTTATTGGCGGTTTGCCTCAGCCCAATCCGCAGAATGATTCCTGGCTAGACTTTTTCCGCGAGGCGCGTTTGCTTTATATGGGGCAAGAAGGTGTGCGCACCAATCGGCTGCCAGAGCATGTTTTCAAGCGGCTGGCGGCGTTTGCTGATCATCTGGATGCGTGGTTGTTGGAACCAGAACGGCCGTCTTTGATTCATGGTGATGTGTGGACGACCAATGTGTTAGCCCAGAACGGCCGTATAACTGGTTTTGTGGATCCGGCCATCTATTACGCGCATCCTGAAATTGAACTTGCTTTTACCACGTTGTTTGGCACGTTTGGACGGCCGTTTTTTGAGCGGTACCAAGAACTGCGTGCTATTCCACCCGGTTTCTTTGAAGAGCGGCGGGATATTTACAATCTTTATCCATTATTGGTACATGTACGTTTGTTTGGCGGTAGTTATGTCAATTCTGTAGACCGCACGTTGCAGCAGTTTGGTTACTAATTCACAATGGCGCAGCGGCTTGTTGAGCAATACCAGATCAATGATGTAGTGGAAATTGAATTGAGAGAAGATGTATGGGTAACGGCCGTTGTCGTTAAACATCAACATCCTGGCATCTGGGTGCAGACGAGTACCGGTCATCAATGGTTTATTACAAACACCAGACGGATTCGCCCCCATTTAGGCTAAATCGCAGAGTCATAATATATGGAAAATGAAGTTATACAAAAATTGCTGATGCTTAATCAGAAATTTTATGATGGTTTAGCGGAATCGTTTGCTGAAAGCCGCTCACAACCCCAGCCTGGCTTTTTCCGAATAATGGATGAACTGCCAGACCCTTGTCATTATTTTCTGGATGTGGGATGTGGGGAAGGCAGATTGGGGCGTTTTTTATTGGCGCGAGGCAAGATTCGCTGGTATACGGGCGTTGATTTTAGTGGTGAACTACTGGCTAAAGCCCAGGCCATTACCATGGGAGATTTTCACCAGCGCGATCTCAGCCGCCCGGGCAGTTTATACGGTTTGGGTGGGTATGATTGTGTGGCTTGTTTAGCGGCAATGCAACATCTTCCGGGTCAGACATCGCGGGTGAATTTATTGAATGAGATGAAGCTGTGTTTGAATCCTGATGGGCGCATTATTATTTCTAACTGGCAGTTTTTGGATAGCGAGCGCCAGCGACGAAAAATTGTGGCCTGGGACAAGGTGGATATTGATGAAAATGATGTAGAGGCCAAAGATTTTCTGCTTACATGGCGGCGGGATGGTTTTGGTTTACGCTATGTGAGCATGATAGATGAGGCGGAAACGGCCGTTCTCGCTGAGGCAGCCGGTCTAAAAATCATCAATCAATTTCGTTCTGATGGAAAAGAAGGCAACTTGAGTCTGTACACAATTCTGCAATCCCCCCTCAATAATTAACTGTTGAATAAGTGACTTTGTGAATAGTTCATGAACAGGGCAACCATGTTGCCTAACGTGCAACGTTAATCTCAATCATCAAACCGTGTTACAATTTCTTATGGAGGCAACAATGAGTTTAAAAGAACAATTAAAACAAGATACGATTGATGCCAGCAAAGCTGGTGATAACAAAAGACGTGATGTGCTGCGGATGCTGCAAGCCGCAGTTAAACAAGTTGAAGTTGATGACCGGGTAACGCTGGATGATGCTGGTGTGGAGCAAGTGCTCACAAAACAAGCCAAACAACGCCGCGAAAGTCTGGCTGAATATACCAAAGCTGGCCGCGAAGACCTGGCTGAGCAAGAAAAATATGAGCTG
This sequence comes from Anaerolineae bacterium, assembly GCA_014879345.1. GTDB lineage: Bacteria > Chloroflexota > Anaerolineae > Promineifilales > Promineifilaceae. The sequence goes on from JACSSI010000421.1 coordinate 4,678, forward strand.
GAAATCATCGAAGGATACCTGCCGCAGTTGATGAGCCGGGAAGAGATCGAGGTATTGGTTAAACAGGTTATCATGGAGACCGGTGCTGCCAGTGCCAAAGATACAGGTTTGGTGATGGGCAAGCTCATGCCGCAGGTGAAGGGCAAAGCAGACGGCCGTTTAGTCAATGAAGTCGTCCGCGAACAGCTTGCGGGGTAATGTGTTTCGCTTATCCTGTTCGAGCCCCCTTGGTATAAAGATTTAGATAATCATGACTTCAGAGGTAGGACGGCAATTGCGTGGGCAGCGATTTTTGGAAGAGTTTGGCTATTGGCTTTATGCCTTGGCCCTGGCGGCTGCGCTGACCCTGATCTTCTCAATTAGCTTGTTTCAACGGTCACAGGTAACGGCCGTTGTGGGTGTGCCTGCCCCTGTCGATATTTTTGCCCCAGTCACCTATCCATACACCAGCCAGGTGTTAACTGACCAGGCCAGAAAAGACGCTGCCAACAGCGTGCCAGAC
>JACSSI010000422.1 GCA_014879345.1 Anaerolineae bacterium
ATCAAGGAATAACAAGGCCACTAAAGTGGTTACTACAAACTGAATTCACTGGGGTGATAACGGCCGTTTCCTGCCATTCTTTTCCCATAAAAAATCAGGAGTGAAAGCCAGTATTTCACCAAAAAAGTGTTTTATCCAGCAGACATGCAGGTTAATAGTTAGGTGACAAAATAATGTTAGTAGCTTAGAAAAATTTGTGGCGGAAAGAAAACTTGTTAGTCCTCAACTTACTAAAGAGAGAGCTTCCTTGTAGACTATGGCCGATCTTCGGTCATGCTATATGCTGAAGTGAATATGAATTTTAAGTATTGGCAAACAATGAATGGTTTTGCAGTGAACGGAATGGCCAGTAAGAATTGACTTGCACTATAGGAGGAAACATGAAAAAGGCTTTTATTTTTATTTTGATTATCTTGCTTTTATCTGGATGCGGCGACAATGATATTCCTGGAGAGCAACCTTCACTTGAGGAGAGACTCACAACGTACCCAAATGAGGTGGATTCTTTCGAGGAAGATGATCCAACGAATATCAGATTTTACCCAATTTCAGGCCGTGATTCTGGGGGTTTACCAGTTGTTGGAACCTTGGTGCCTCCTCTCAGGCCAATAGCGCCTTCTTATATTGATTATGATCCTCAGTTTGCGCCATCTCGAAATATTCTTACTACCGAAAATTCATCGGATGGTCATCTAATCATCAAAATTCATGAAGTCAAACTATTACGCGAAGATGGAGATCCTGTGCCATTAAATGAACATGCTGAATTTCAATTTTTTGTTACGATTATAGATGTTGCTACAGGTGATAGCGTGAAGATGCGTTACCCAAGTGAAGATTATTATAGTGTTGGTGTTGGAGACTCAACATTCCTCAGTAAATTTTCTGTAGCGATCGCAGTAGATGAAATTGAAGGAAATCAAATATTAATTCACTTTGCTGGAGTAGATACTGATGATCAAGTAGATTGGGATACGATATTTAATGTTTCGAACACCTTTCTTCCTAATGCAATTTATAAGTATTACAGTGAAGAAATAGATGACTTTACGGAAGCAATCATATCCAAAAGTCCAATAATAGAAAAAATAATTCCATATGCTAGTGATGTAGTACCTTTCGGGGCAGGTTTACTGATAGATTATTTCCAAAACCGAGAAGTACTAGGTGATGTAGCCATAGAATTATCACGAGATAATAATTGGGATGTAGTCTCTCGTGAAACAATTATTACAAACAATTACCTCTCCAGCCCATATAACGAGAGTTCGGAAAGCAATTATAATAATAACTTGCAAATCACCTACTCGATAATACATACTGAGGATCAGTTCCTTGAAAAGGAAATACCAGCATCAAGGAATTCAGCTATTTTAGAAGGTAATCCTGAAAAGTGGCTTGCCCCCGGCTTTGACGATCAAGAAGGATTTCGTTCGATTGGCAGTGAGCTAAAATCTGAGGAATTTGCAAAAATATTTTTAGAAAATCAAAGTCAAAATGAGGTGCTTCAAATCTTAAAAGAATGGAATTATGTCAATGGCTACCAACACATTTATTATACCGATTGTGACTACGAGATTCCATTTCTAATAACCGCTACCTATGCAGTATTTGAAGAAAGCGAAGGTGCCACAGTACTTTACGATTGGATGACCGATGTTAATCCAGATATTTTAGAAAGTCCTCCCAATGACTCTATTTTGCTTGGAGACCAAGGAACTGCTCTTAGGTTTAGAGATTTTACAGATGCCCCAGTTTGTGGCGATTTTACACTATCAAATTATTCTCGAGTTATTTTCACAAGATATAATGTGCTTGTTGCTCTAAACATTTATTCAATAGTAGAACCAGAATACATTGAAAATGCTACTCTACATTTTGGAGAATTGACTGATTTTGAAATGTTAGAAGATGCAATATATTCTAAATGATTAAGACGACCTCGGAGCATAGTAGATTTCGTGTATGCCGAAACTCTATCCAATAAGAAGCTAATATTAAGGCCACCTAACAGGTCTTACAGCCGACATGCGAGATTGGTTTCTTTTGGAGGTATTGGTGGTGAATTAGCCAGTTGTTAGCGCCCCTCACAGGAGGCTGAAACGGCCGTTACTCATCCCCTAAGCGCATATCCGAAATGAGCGTCAGGAACACTGTCGATTCCAACTCGTTGTAGGTGGTGGCGGGCGCTTCTGCCCAGGCCACGACCTCTTGCCCATCGCTGACGCGCGTCATGATAAAGCCCCAGATCTCTGTGCCATCAGCGGCCGTGTACGCAAAGTTGACCCGATCCCAGACATGACCAGCTAACGGAAAGATAAACGGCCGTTTCCTTTCACCCACAATTGACAAATCATCCCCCATTGGCGTATGATTCCATGCATCATCCACATCCTGCTTTGGTAATTAAATGGTTATCATTGAAACATCCATCTTCACGAAACAGGTCGAGAAACTTTTGACTGATGAAGCGTACCGCTTGTTACAAAAATGAAACTCCTTAAGCAGATTGTCGAGGAAAAATACCCATGAGCGAAGATTATATGAACGATGAATTGTTTGCCGAACTGCTGGAAAGTGTGCGCGAAGGCGGCGCCATTTTGCGTGGTGACGAAAAAGCTTCGCGCACGTTCACGTTAGATGCGCCGGATGTCAAACAAATCCGGGAACAATACGATTTATCACAAACAGAATTTGCGGCTCTGCTTGGCATTAGTGTCAAAACCGTGCAAAACTGGGAGCAAGGGCGGCGCAGTCCGCATGGTGCAGCCCGTGTATTGCTCCAAGTGGCCGCCAAACATCCCGACGCCGTTTGGGACGTGGTTGAGCCATCAATTCCCCAAGCATAAGGTTCAAAACGGCAGTTACCCCCCACCACACAATAAAGGGAGAATAGGGGAAGGGAAACGGCCGTTTTCTACTATACTTTCCCCAGTAATAAAACTGGGAGTGAACGTCAGTTTTTCACCCAAAATAGCGTGGTATCCGGCAGACATGAAGGTTAATAATAGTTGGGCTGTTGCCAAATACTTGTGATTTAGTTAGTACACATCCATCTTGACTTGAATAGAACGTATATTCTATAATCTCTCTTTTCTCCATCAAGTCAAGAAAGGACAAAATATGACAACTCAAGATTTTACACATCCCCCAATTGTAAGTAGCGATGAATGGCTGGTAGCTCGGGAAACACTGCTTGCCCATGAAAAGGAACTCACCAAACATTATGACCAAGTCAGCGCCGAGCGTCGCAGACTACCCATGGTAAAAGTCGAAAAACATATACTTTTAACGGTTGGGAACGTCCCTGGTATTCAGCATTTGACACCGATTTCAATCAAGACTTCCAAGTTACAGTTGATGGTGGTGAAAGGCATGGCTTAAGTGTTTTCTTCCGTGTTGATGATGACATATTTCATACCTACTCCACATACAAACGCGGTTGCGAATCGTTAAGTGATGTTTATAGATTGCTTGACATGACTCCCTACGGACGACAGGAAGATTGGGAAGATTCACCCGCTGGCTTTCCACAGCGTCCAACCTATGGGTAAGATTTCCCGTAGGTTCTAACGAAGAAACTGCCCAACACAGCGTATCCCTGACGTGTGGGATTCTGCGGCATTTTGAAGCATTTTTCTGGCTTGAGTTTTTCCTGCTCTCCAGCCTTGTCCACATCCGCCCACACGCAGGCTAATAATAGTTAGCTTGATGCACGCAACTTGGTTCGTGCGCAATAAAAAGCAATAACCAAATGGGAGAATAAAATCTAATGCGCCCACTTTTTTATTCCATTAATATCACATTGGACGGTTGCTGCGATCATCGGGCAGGCTCGTCAGACGAAGAGTTGCATCGTTACTGGGCGGACAACCTCGCCCAGTCCGGTGCTCTCCTCTTCGGCCGAGTGACCTACGAAATGATGGAATCAGCGTGGCGGTGGCCAGCGGGTACGAGACCCAACTGGGTTGCCGACTGGATGGAACCCTTCGCTCACACAATCAGCGCAGCAAAAAAGTATGTTGTATCCAGCACCCTGAAGCAAGTCGATTGGAACGCGGAACTCGTTCGTGGTGATTTGGTGGAGGCCGTTCAGCAACTCAAGCAAGAGTCGGGTAAGCGAATATTCGTTGGCGGCGTTACGCTCCCGCTGGCACTGGCGGAAGCGGATATGATTGATGAATACGAGTTCGTCGTGCATCCCAAGATAGCGGGGCACGGGCCAACGTTGTTGGAGGGAGTATCGAAGCATGTCGAATTGAAGTTTATGAGCCAGAAAGAGTTTAGCTCAGGAGCAGTGGCGATGCGGTATGAGCCAGTAAGGCAGTGAGCAAGCCTCTCCAAGCACTTTGGGGGCGCGGAAATGGCTTAAATGGCGGGTAAAACGAATCACCAGCAAGATTACAAGGCGCTGCCCACCGACACCTTACAGCTTCAGTCACCAGTTGCCTACACTTTCGGGTGCGGGTGAGCTTGTCGTTAGGTATACATCAAATGGAGGTTATCAAAATGGAAAGTAAAGGCTTAAACAGCTACGTGACGGTCTACAAAGAATTATTAAAGGCCGGAGATGTTCAAATTGCTTATGCGGAGCTAGTAAAGTATGTTCAGAAGCTAAGAACAGAATTCTCAAAAAGCTTCGGCAATGATTACGCTACCGGTAATGTTCTACAAGGCTATATGGATTACACCTACTTTTATATCTCGAATGATTATTTGAAAAGCAAAAAACTAAAGTTAGCGCTGGTGCTAAACCATGCTGAGGCGAATTTTGAAATATGGTTGCTGGGTCAGACTAAAGATATTCAGGAAAAATACTGGAAACTGTTGAAAAACACGAAGTGGATCAAAGCACCTGATATGCCCCAATATTCAGTCTTCGAAGTTACTTTGGTAAAGAACCCAAATTTTGAAAACCTGGACAAGCTAACTAATGACCTAAAGAAGCAGTTCTTAGCAGTTTCAAACGAAATTCTCGACTCATTAAAAGAAGTGGCCTGAACTGGAAAGCACCTAAAATCAGCAATTATCACCAAAAATAAAATCGATTCGAACTCGTTGTAGCTGGTGGCGTGTGCTTCCGCCCAAGCCACGTTTTCTGTGCCATCAACGGCCGTTTAGGCAAAGTACGATCCCAGACATGACCAGCTAACGGGAAGAGAAA
>JACSSI010000423.1 GCA_014879345.1 Anaerolineae bacterium
ATCTGCCTCAATATCATATGGCTCCCCGGTAATATCACAAGTCACCTTAATCGCTTTATGCAGCGCCGCCCCAGCCACATCAAACTCAACCCGGTCAACAACCTCTGTGAAGTTAAACGGCTTTTGCAGCAAAGACACGGATTGATTATCAGTCACCGTAAACAAAAGCTGTTCAATCATGACCAGCATCCGATCAACTGCCACCCCAATCTGTTTCAGGTAGCGTTCGCCACGGTTGTCCAACTCTGCCGTGCGTTCCAAGAGCGATTTCCAACCCATAATCGCCGTGAGCGGATTTTTAAGGTCATGCGATAACATGTGAAGAAAGTCTTCACGGTCTGCTTCAAGCTGCTTCACGTAAGTAATATTTTGCATCACCACAATAGTGCCGACATCTTGCAAATGCTCTGCGGTTGTTAAATAAGTCTCATCGCCAATCGCTGTTTCTTTCGTTTGCCCAACCCCACTGCTAATCGCCTCAAAAAGCTGCGCCATGTTACTGGCTAACAGTGCATTGGCAGCATCATTGGCAACCAAAATATCACCAGATTCATCAATGATGAGCAGCGGCTGAGACAAGGTGTGGGCGGTTGCCTGAATGGCTGCCCGCTGACGCTCTGATTCTTTGAAAAGACGGGCATTCTCAACGGCCGTTGCCACCGGATTCGCAAGCGTTTGCAAACGCTCCACATCATGGTCAGTAAACGGGCCATCCTCTTTATTAAACAAAGCAAGCACACCCACCACATGTTCCTGCACATTCAGCGGCACACAAGCAATAGAAGATGGTGAATTCCCGTTCAAATTATCCACAAATGGATTGTACGCCTCATGTTCATAAGGAGTATTCGTCATGATAGCTTCGCCAGTCTGTGCCACACTGCCAATGATGCCTTCACTCAAACCAAACGGCCGTGTCGCACGAGTTGACCTTTCTTTAGACCGTTTGTATTTTCGCAGCTTCCCGCCTTGCTCATCTAACAAACATAAACTAACCGATTCTACCGGCCAATGATTGTTAAGCTGCTCAATCAATACATCATACACTCTGTCCAAATCTAATGAACTAGAAACCGCCCGAGAGAGTTCATTTAGGGCTGACAATTCGTTAAAACGTCGCGCCAGAGCGGCATCAGTTGCCTGGTAAGCGCGGGCATTTTGCACGGCAATCGCAGCGAAATCAGCAATTGCTGTCAGCAACCGCTCATCCCGTTCATCAAATCGCTTGCCTGGCTCCCGATGTGTAGCAGACAACACACCAAACGTCACACCACCGAGCGTCAGCGGCACATAAGCCAGGGCTTCCACCAGGTAGTTGGTTTTTACCTTTATTTGTTCTTCGCCGGGCTGCCGCCACACCCGCAGTGGTTGTCCTGTTTTGACAACCTTTCCCGCCAGCGTATCCTCGTTAATCGGCAGACGCATTCGCTTAATGGCCGCATCTTGAATGCCACGTTCAGCTTCCAGGAAAAGATCGCCCGTTTGCTCATCTACCAGCCAAATACTGGATTCCCCGGCAGATGTTAATGTCATGGCTGTTTCAACCATCTGGTTCAAAACTTGATCCAGATCAAGTTGAGAAGTAATTGACTTGGCAATCTCAGTAAGGGCATCGGCCAGATCAATTTTCTTTTCAAGCACACCAGTTTGGAAGTGAGGCCGTTCAACAATACGCAGAATCAGGCGCAATTTGCCTAAGGTGAGCGTATCACCATCGACCAGCGGATAAGGCGTTCTCACACCAATAGAACGGCCGTTTCGCATCGTGCCATTCGTGCTGCCCATATCCGTAGCATACAGGTGGCTGGCTGTCGGTCTCAGCATAAGGTGTTGACGGGAAACCCCCAGCAGACTCGCCTCAAACTGCTGCAAATCAATCGCATTATCGTCCTCAGAATCCCGTCCAAGAACAACCTCGCCATTAATATCCAACCCCATTCGATTGAGAGGAGATTGAGCTAATTCAAGCTGAACACGCCAAACAGGCTTGTTATTTGCAGCTTCCCCCTTTAATGGCACTTGTTGATACTTTATTTCAGGAACGACAACTTCTGGCTCTGGCAAAGTATCACCCTTCAACTCTTCAGTTTTGCGATTTGTAATCTCTGTTGACATAGAATTTTATTTTACACCAGAAGCTGGAGAAAATATGCGTAAGAAACCGTGAAATTTGTCCTATTTTGAGCTATCTGGTTGAATAACTGCTCTTACGCCCTTCCCAAACTGGTCTAGTCTATCTAAAACATGATTAATAGAATCTGCTTCTAATGCCACCAATTCCGTAACAACATGACGCAAATCTAATTTACCCCGTCGTACCAAATCGATGAGCAATGGCATTTCTTCAGCCAAATGGTCTGATACGCCAATAATTTCTGCTTCTTTATTGAGGAGTTCGGTGTATGGTGTGATGGAAAATGTTTGTGCAGAAAGGCCAACAATACCGGCGCGACCCAGAATAGAGAGTGATTGTACGGCTTGCAACATTGTAGCAGGTAAACCTATCAATTCCAAAGCAACATTTACACCACGGCCGTTTGTCAAATCTGCAATGGCGTCCACCGGATTCTGTCCGGCGGCGTTGATCGGCACAGCCCCAAAAGTTTCAGCCAAAGCCAGCTTATCTTCCTTGATGTCAACTGCGTACACTGTGGCCGCGCCTAAGGCATAAGCAAGTTGGATAGCCGCCATACCTAATCCCCCTGCCCCAAACACAGCCACCGTTTCTCCCGGTTTCATACGTGTTTTCATCAAAGCATGCAGCGATGTCGAAGAGGAACACATCATCACCGCGCCGTGGGCAAACGGGATCTCGTCTGGCAATACAAATGCGCTGCGGGCTGGCACCACGATATAGTCTGCATAACCGCCATCCCGGTATTTGCCTATCATCTGGCCGCTGGTGCAAAATTGCTCAGTTGCCTGATTGCAGTATTCACAGTCGCCGCAGGTGGTCATATAGTGGATACACACGCTATCGCCAGGTTTTAGCCGGGAAACGGCCGTTCCCACTTCAGCTACCACCCCCGCCACCTCATGCCCCAACGTCATCGGCAGCGGCTCCACCCGCGACAGGCCAGAGCGGTAATGAGCATCTGAATGACAAATACCCGCCGCCTTCACCTGAACCAACACATCTCCCGCGCCAACAACAGGCATTGGCACTTCTCGTAATTCCAACGGTTTTCCCGGTTCAACCAATTGCACAGCTTTCATAAACCAATCTCTTCCTTCATTTTATTAGCATTAAAAAAAACTCCCCAACAATTTCTCTTGTGGGGAGTATGCTATAACTTTCAATTTGGGCAAGAGGCGTCTGGCTCCTATAAGACTGGTTCAATTTGGGCAGCCGCCGCAATCATCGCCTCATCACCATACCAATAGCCAGTGAGTTGCAAGCCCATCGGCAAGCCATTCAGGTTAAAGCCTGCGGGCAAACTCATGGTAGGTAATCCCGCATGTGTCCAGGGCAAATTCATCACCGGATCACCGGTACTGGCTAATCCGGCTGTGGCCGCACCAACGGCTGGCGGCGAAATCCATAAATCAAGCTCCGCTTCTTCCATCACGTAGCTCAATTCTCGACGCAGTTTTTTTCGACCCGCCAACGCATTTTCCAAGGTGGTGGCATCAATCGTTTGGCCTCGTTCGATTAAAGCTCTGGTCTTGTCATGATACAAATCTGGATATTGTGAGAACCAGGCCGCATGTACCTGAGCCGCTTCTGCCGCCACGATAATTTGATGATGTTCATAAATCTCATCAAAATCAGCCATGACTGGAATTGATTTCACAGTAAACCCAGCCAGGCGCAAAATTTCACAAACAGCACTGAAATGTGCCTGTCCTTCGGCGTCGGCTCGCTGCAAATAGGGGCCTTCTGGCACGCCCAACACGGGTAAGGTCAATGGCTCTGGCACAGACTGCCAGCCATCGCACAACAAGCCTGCCACAATGTCGGCTCCCGCTACTTTTGAGGTAAAGAAGCCAATGGTATCCACAGATGGTGCCAGCGGAATGACGCCAGCTTTGGCAATGCGATCATAACTTGGTTTGAAACCAACGATACCGCAAAATGCAGCCGGGCGGTTGATGGAGCCTATGGTTTGCGTGCCTAAAGCTAATAAGCACAACCCAGCCCCGACTCCCGCCGCAGAACCGCTGCTAGACCCACCTGGGGTGTGGGATAGATTGTATGGATTCCGTGTCGGGCCAGGGGCAAAGTAAGCAAATTCGGTGGTGACTGTTTTGCCTAATATCAAAGCACCAGCCTGGCGCAGCCGAGTTACCGCTGCTGATTCCTTGTCTTGCAACAGGTCAGATGGTAAATGGCTGCCAGCCTGCGTTAGGAAACCATCTGTGTGGAAGATGTCTTTAACGCCGACGGGTAAGCCAAAGAGCAACGGCCGTTTTCCGGGATCAGGGTATCGTTCTAACAAATCTTCTGCTTCTCGGCGCAGGCGGTCAAAACGGCCGTTTTCCGGCACAAACGCCTCAATCTCCGGCTCGCGTTCTTCAAAATGTGTTTCTAGCTCATCCAGATAATCCAGGAGCGGCCATTCACCGCTGCGTAAAGCAGCTAAAACCACATCCATAGCAAAAGGGGAATGAAACGCAAGCGTAGGGGCTGTATTCGATAACATACGTTTTCCTCGTTTAAGGCGGGGAAGCTTTTCGACACATTAATCCGCCAACACACTCATTATCCCTGATCCAGAAAAAATCTGTCAATAACCCATCAGCACTAGGACTCGTGACAATTGACGATTTTGGATTGACGATTGACGATTAAGGTGGGTTGAGCTTGTTGAAGCCCATTTCACCTACAACAAGCTCAGGTTACACTTCTACAGGTGATTTACGATTCTGGTGTCGGTGTGGTCAGCAGTGGCAGACCATCGGCGGGAACGGTGCCATCGAGCATGATGGTGGGGAAAGGAGTGGGCAGCGGGATAGGCGTCGAGGTGGGGTTGTAGCTGAACTCAGTGGCAATCACTTCAAAGCTGGTTTGCCCTGGCAAAATTTCAACATCCCGTTTATAAGAGACATCCGCAAACGTAATGATCAGTTCATATTCCCCGGCTGGCACATCACCAATGACAAAGTTCTCTTGCCAAATGCTGTCAGGGCGCACGGTGGTGGCG
>JACSSI010000424.1 GCA_014879345.1 Anaerolineae bacterium
CAGCGAAGGTACACCTAAAATGAAAAAGAGAGGCACATCTGCTGGCAAAATGTGGCATACGCCCAGGAGACAAATCCAGTTGATAGCGTACAACAGGGTGTAGACTAGAATGAAGGAGCCGAGGAGAGTAAGAACGGCCGTTATCCATTTTGCCCGTCCTTCCTCTGTATGCATCACCATCTCCTGTCCAAAACGATGCCCATAAGAAGCCGCCAGCAAAGCACCAGCCAGCCCCACAAACATCGCCAACATCACCCGCACAAAATCAGAAAGCACATTCACAAAATTGCCAATAAAAGCCAGCGGTCCCAACATACTTCTCAGCCAATCGCCGATTAAAATGCCATACTGCGCCACCATCGCCACCGCAAACAGCGCCAGCACCGTCGCCACCACAATCCGCATCCAATTGACAAAACGAGTCCCCAAACTGTTATCCGTCACATCAATCGCCGACTTGCCCACGCGCAATACCAGCCAGGCCAATCCCATCGCCAGCAGCATCGCCACCACACCCACAAACGATTGCTGCACCGCCAAATCAGACAAATCCACAATCCAGCGAGTCACCGTCAAAGCCAACCATGCGCCCACAGGAACCAAAATCAGCGCCGTCATAATCGCCGCCAATGGCGACTTTACATCCGCCATCAAATTCCGTGCCGCCAAAAACGAAATGGGAACCGCCAAAAAAGTGCCAATCGTCGAAGCCATCAACGCCATCAAAATCGTCTCAACAATGCGGTCAAACGTAATAAGCGACGCCTCACTAAAACCGGTGATACGTTTACTCAGCACCTCCACCACCTCAATACGCTGTGGCTCCTCCGTTTCTCGAATATCAGGCATCGTGAAACTGGTAGCAAAATTACCGGCTTCATCAATGCGCAAATCAGCCAGACGGCGCGTCGTGTCACTGCCTGCCGGATACCACAAAATAGCACCCTGCGTATTTGGCTCAAACCCTTCCCCACTAAGCGCAAGCAAATCTTGTGTCGTGGTGGCACAGTTAGGCGCTAAAACCAACACGCGCCCCTCCACCGTCACCTGAGATCCCTTTACTTCCTCAGGACAAGGCATTCGGATAGAAATATTCGTGCTGCGTGTCTCGTTTTGAAACGAAAAAATATCTGGTCGCACCAATTCTCGAATCAGTGACACCAAATTCTCCTGGCGTTTAGGCTTGAGCGGCTCCTCTAAGTTAACCTCTGTCGCATCCATGGCATAGGAATAAACCACGATGAGCACCATAGCAATTAAGAGAATTTTCCAAAAATTCCGCCTTTTGCGACCCTCTTCTTTTGGCTCTTTCATGGATTTCCTAGCCGATGCGTTCTGCTTCCCGCCCGTAAATATCTATAAACTTTTGGTCATCAATATCTTGCGGTAGACCGTCATAAACCAGCTGACCATCATTTAAAGCAATCGCCCTTGTGCCATATTGCTGCACCAAATCAAGAAAATGAAGACTGCACAGCACCGTAATACCGTCTTCATGATTGATCTGTTGCAAATGACGCATAATACTGTGAGCCAACGCCGGATCAAGACTGGCAACCGGTTCATCAGCCAAAATCAATTCAGGCTCTTGCATAAGCGCCCGGGCAATGCCTACCCGCTGCCGCTGTCCACCGCTCAACTCATCAGCCCGATTGTCCGCCTTCCCTTCAATACCGACCCGTGCCAAACTGGCATAAGCACGTTTCACATCCGCTTCAGGGAAACGATTAAAAATACTTGCTAACGGGTTGACATAACCAAGTCGTCCACTTAGCACATTTGTCAACACAGACGAGCGATCCACCAAATTAAAATGCTGAAAAATCATCCCAATCTTCCGACGGGCGCGGCGCAGTTCCTCACCAGTAATATGAGAAACCTGTACATCATTCCACCAAATTTCGCCTTCAGTGGGTTCAATTAACCGATTGATGCAGCGTAGCAGCGTGCTCTTGCCAGAGCCACTCAACCCAATCACAGCCACAAACTCGCCATCTGGCACCTCAAAGCTCACATCCTTCAGAGCCACTGTGCCATCGTCATAAACTTTCGTTAAATTTTTGATACGGAGCATAAACACTCCTCGTGGAGAAACTATTAGAGAATAACTTCTTTTTGTAAGCGCGGATCGTGAATCGTCCGCTACCTATATCGAAAAAGAAGCCTGGAAAATAATGCTTCCAGGCTTCTTCACCTAAACAATCAGGAGACAATTAACCGTCGCCGAATACTTCTTCTTCCGTGATGCCCAGCGTAGCCATCGTGGAGCGAACTGGATCATAGAAACTGTCGGGAACGGCTTCCAGACCAGTCCAGTTATAGAATTCTTCAGAGCAAATGGATTGTAAACATGCTTCAGATGCAGTGAACTCAATCAGTGCATCCACAATATCCTGGGCTGTAGCCAACGGGAATTCAGGGCCAAAAGACACAGTGTCATTTGGAATTTTGGGCGTCAAAGCCAGAATACGGGTTTTCTCGAAAATGTCGGGAGCAGTGTCAGATACAGATGAACGGGCGTCTAAAATGCGATACCCACCTTCATCAGGGCCGCCAGCAACAAACGTACGCCCTTCGGCATTGCGAACAGGTGCTTCCTCGGCGTCACGCCAAATTTCCGGATCATCGACGCCATAAGTCCACTGCCGTTCGTAGAATGGAAGCAGAGGCGGGCTGAAGAAGGCGGTGGCGAAATCGACATCACCATTGTATACGGCCAGCATGGCGTTGTTATGGCTGCCGGCTTCCACAATTTCACCCGGTTCAATGCCAAGTGCCATAAAATCGGCGCTGGGGTAGAGATAACCAGATGTAGAACCGTAATCAGGAATAGCCCAAGTTCCGCCTGCTAAATCTTCAAGAGTTTCCGCTTCGCTGTCCATTGGCACTACGATTTGGGCAGCATACCAGGGTAAGCCAAAGCGTACAGCGGCACCACCAACAGTCACACCACAGCGATCATTGGCAAGCACATAACCCTGTGCCGGAATGAAGCCGATGGTGTCGTCCGGGGATGCGCACATCTCTTCGATTGTCGCGGCATAGCTGGTCGGCACGCTGACCTCAAAGTTCAGGCCAGTGGCTTCAGTGAGTGCACTTGCCAAAACTTCCCCACCTGAAATAATCGCTTCTGCCTCAACCGAGGGAACGAAGAGCACCTTGATGGGGCGTTCTTCACTGCCCAATTCGGATATTTCTTCTACTACAGTTTCGGTTTCAGTGACGACACGAGTCACTTCTACCGGCACTTCCACTTCTACTTCTACTGGTACTTCTACTTCTTGGGTTTCAGTGACCACGCGGGTTACTTCAACTTCAACTGTTTGGGGTTGGCAGGCAGCCAAAGCCAATGTTAGGATCAATACAGTTGCTAATAAAAGAATCGTACGTTTTGTAATCATGGAATCCTCCTTCCATAGTTGGGGAATATGGTGGAAGCCAAAGAACTTCCAACTGTTTGAATAAAACTGCAAGTAGTATAACACGGCCGTTTTCCCCCACAAAAAAGTGACAACACCGTGTCAAAATAGGATACAAATAAAAACAGCCCCAGATTTTTCAACCTGAGGCTGTCTACTTTACTTTCGCTTAACTAAAGGAAAGATTAATTCATCTCTGCCATCAATTCAGCTTGCAATTCATTGGCTGTTTCTGTCAAAGCGTCCAATGTTTCTTGAACATCGGCACCTTGCATAATAGCATTGAACGCGGCTTGAGCTTCATCACGTACTGCCTGATAAGAGATCAACTGCGGTTCATAAGCGCCATAAGGCAATAAAGCCAATCCTTGTTCAAACTGAGCACCTGTGTCAGATTCGCTGATGAAATCGGCCAGGAATTCAACAGCACTGGCGCGGGTGGGGAAGTAACCACTGATAACATCCCACTGCGCCTGTTGTTCTGGTTGGGTGAACCATTTGATGAATTCCCAGGCAGCGAGTTCTTGCTCGGGTGTATTAGACGTGATCATGATGTCACCACCATACACGTTCATCACAGGATCAGCTGTGGTATGAGGAATGGCGGACACACCCCAAACATCAGGTTCTGTGCCAGCTTCTTCGGCGATTGTCATTACGTCACCACCATAGAAAGGTACACCAGAGCTGGAGCCTTGGGCAAAGATAGCACGACGGGCAGCAAACTCAGGATTTGGATAACCTTCAGTAAAGAAGTAGGCGCAGCCATCATCAAGCATACCTTTCAGGAAGGTCATCGCTTCTACGGTGGCGGGGGTATTGTAAGCATATTGAGTGCCATCTTCGGTCAGAATGTCGCCACCAAAGGCCAATGTCCAGGCAGCTACAGCAGAGGCATCGTCACGCAGAATGTAACCACCGGTGCCATCACCATTGGCTTCAGCCGCAGCACAAGCCATTTCCTTGAACTCGTCGGGAGTGGTTGGCGGTCCGGCAAAGCCCAGTTCTTCCAACCAGGTTTGGTTGTAGAACATTACTTCCATGGAACGGTTGGGCGGGAAGCCAAGACGTTGATTGTCAAAAGCGGCATGAACGCCCTGGTTGAAGAAACCGGGATAGAAATCAGCAATCTCTTCTTCTGTCAAACCCCAGTGGGCATCGTTAACATAGGTGTTCAGGTCAGCCAAACCATCGTTCAATTGATAGAAAGCCTGATCGTTCTGATAACCAACGATGAGAGCTGCTGGCAGTTCACCTGCACCAATGCTAGCATTCATCTTGTCGCGGATTTCGTTGTAGCCACCCTGGCTCAAATGCTCGACGGTGATACCACATGGGTTGGTAGCGTTAAATGCTTCCACCATCGGGATCAGTTGTTCTTCCCGTGATCCGGTATGGTTAGTCCACCACTGGATGGATTGACCACTGGGGTCTACACCAGCTAACGGGCCGTCAGTGGCTGGGGCACACTCTGCCATTGCTTCTTCGGCGGGGGCTTCTTCTACCGGTGCGGCAGCTTCTTCACCTGGTCTGGGCGGGCGTTGGTCTTCCGGGATGTCACGATAGACATCATCGTAGGATTGGAATGCGCTTGCCACAACCAGATCGTAAACATTGTCTTTGTTGACTTGTTGCACGGGCAGGAAGACAGCATTGACTTCACCTTCAAGGCTGGGATCATTGGTCAGTTCAGCCATGGTGTAAACTTCCAAACCATCGACTG
>JACSSI010000425.1 GCA_014879345.1 Anaerolineae bacterium
GTGCGACGGGTTTTTCAAGCAAGATTGGCGGGAGCCTTGTTTTCAGGCTGACTTTGGAAACGCCCTGGTATGGCGACCCTGACGCGACCACGGAAAATTGGCTGCGCACCTGGGCGTATGAAGGCCAAAATCAATGGCTTGAAGCGCAGCGAGTGGTGGAGTATTTGATGCCTGTTGATCGACCAATTGTTTCTGATACCGTAACGGCCGTTTTCCAAACAAATCCCGCGCTCACCTTGCAGTACACCTTAGGAGAAGGGCAAACCCCGGCACACATCTTGCTCGATTTAGCCTGGGAAGGAGACGTTTCTGGTCTGAATTACTCTGTGCAAGCCTTGAGTGCCGACCAAAGCCAAATTTTGCAGCAAGTTGACAAACCTGTCCCGCTGAACGGGGCAGACAAGGTAGGCTTGTTGTTGCCCAATAACGCTGGCCCCCTGGTGTTAAAAGTCTATGATCCCGTCACTCAAACCATTTATCCGCTGGAAACGGCCGTTCACGGCCTAAGCGATTATCTGCTACTTATTCCTGGAGAAGCACCCTAATATGATTGACGCAGCCCGTATCTACAAATATCAAGCCCTGGGCAACGACATGCTCATCGTCGATCCGGCACAATTTGGCTTGGCGCTGACCCCAGAGCGTGTGCGCCTGTTGTGCGACAGGCATTTTGGCATCGGTGCAGACGGTATCTGCTATGGTCCCCTGCCGGATGAACCAGGGCCAAATGCCATGCGCTTTTTGAATCCTGATGGCAGTGAGGCGGAAAAAAGTGGCAATGGTCTGCGTATTTTTGCCCGCTATTTGTGGGATGCGGGGTATGTTGCTTCCCGTTCCTACTCTATCACGATTCAGAACCAGCCCATTTACGCTGAAGTGTTAGACGAGGCGGCTCACACCATTGCGTTGGCAATGGGGCAGGTGAGTTTTTCACGGATTGAAGAGGAGATGGAAGTGGCCGGGGAAACTGTGCGGATAACGGCCGTTTCCGTAGGCAATCCGCATTGTGTTTTATTTGATGACAGGTTGGACGCCATCCACCACATCGGCCCGATTTTGGAGAACGCGCCACCGTTTCCCAATCGCACCAATGTACAGATTGTGCATCTGGTTGATGAGCATACGATTGAGATTGCGATTTGGGAACGGGGCGCAGGGTATACGCTGGCTTCCGGCACATCCGCCAGCGCCTCAGCGGGCGCGGCAATTCGCACCGGACGCTGCACCAGTCCCGTTGAGGTGCGCATGGCTGGTGGCTCTGCTACAGTTGCTGTCGATGAAAATTGGAATGTAGTGCTGACGGGGACGGTAACGGCCGTTTTTCATGGTAAACTCGCCCCCGATATGATAAAGAAACTAGAGCGTAGTGCGTAGAACGTAGCGTGAATATACGCACTACGCTCTACGCACTAAAGAGGTTATATGACTGAAAGAATTATTCTCTATGGCACACCCACTTGCCCGATGGTGCTGCCCATCAGCGGCATTTTACGCCGGGCTAAAGCCCCTTATGTCTACGTAGACATAAGCAAAGATGCAGACGCCAAAGAAATTGTGCGCACCATCAACAACGGCAACGAAAGCGTGCCGACGCTGGTTTTCCCAGACAAAACTACCCTCACTGAACCGTCCCGCTCTGAATTGCAAGCCAAATTGCTTGATTATGGCTTTGAAGACCCTGGCGGCACGATGATGGATGCGTGGAAAGAAAACTGGCTATTCACGTTTTTAGGCGTTGTCTTTCTCATTTTTGCCGGAGCCGCGCAAAATTGGATGCTGGCGGCCATCGGCCTGGCATTTTTGGCCTATCCGCCGGTTAGCTACAAACTGAAATTATAATCACGCAGGTTTTATCTTGAGCAATGCGCACCATGCTGCATAAAAACCTGGGAGCACGGACAGCTTGTCTGCCCTTTGCGGTCTAGCAGACCGCGCTCCCAGGTACGAAGGAGTTCATGATGACACGTTACGACGGCCGTTTACCCCACCAACTTCGCCCCATCAGCTTTGAAACACACTTCACCAAATGGGCAGAAGGCTCCGTGCTTGCTAAATTTGGCGATACCCATGTGCTGTGCAACGTCAGCCTGGAAAATTCATTGCCCGGTTGGTTGAAAAATTCAAGTAATCCGCATGGCTGGCTAACTGCCGAATACGCCATGCTGCCCCGCAGCACCCACACCCGCAGCCAACGCGAACAAAAATGGCCTAAAGGACGCACCCAAGAAATTTCGCGGCTCATCGGTCGCAGCTTACGCATGGCGGTTGACTTGGATGTGCTAGGCGAGCGCACCCTGGCGATTGATTGCGATGTGCTGCAAGCGGATGGCGGCACACGCACCGCCGCCATAACCGGCGCCTACATCGCGGTGGCACTGGCCTTGAAGCCCATCATTGCGGCAGGTGATTTGCCTCAAACTGTGCTGCGTAACCAAGTGGCGGCAATCAGCGTGGGCATTGTTGACGGTGTGCCGCTGCTCGATTTGCCCTATCCTGAAGATGTGGCGGCTGAGGTGGATTGTAACGTGGTCATGACCGCTTCGGGTGATTTGATTGAGGTGCAGGGTACGGCTGAGAAAGAGCCATTCCCCCGCGCCAAACTGGATGAACTGCTGAATTTGGCGGCGCTGGGCATTGAAGCGTTGACGGGGATGCAAACGGCCGTTTTAGAAGATGCGTGATGCGTGAAACGTGAAAGCATCACGCATCACAAAAAGGGAGCTTATCGGCATGACTCAAGATTGGTTGAACGCGGGACGAACGAAGTTGTTAATATGGACGTGTGGTGGTTTGATTGCTGCCGCGTGGTCGTTGGTGCTGGTGTGGTTGATCAGCGGTGATTTGGAGTGGGAAACGGCCGTTGCTACTGTCGTACTCACGTTGATATTGGTTGGCATTGGGCTGTTGGCGCGAAACGGCCGTTCCCGTGCCGCGACCTGGATTTTGGTCGGACTGCTCATGGTGCTGATTGCGTTGGATTCCAGCAGCTTTGGCCTGTCGTCGCCAGGGGCGGCGGCGTTTGTACTGCCGGTGGTGTTGGCTGCGTGTGGCCTGGGCTTGTGGCCGGGCCTTGGCGTGGCGTTGGCGGCAACGGCCGTTGTCTGGCTGACTGCCTGGGCTACCACAGCGGGCTGGTATGAGCCGTATGGTCTGGTCGAGATTTCACATCTGACGTTTAATGCGCCGTTTTATAGTGTGGTGTTCTTGGTAACGGCCGTTATCGTTGGCGGTTGGACGCGCTATCTGACCACCATTGTCAATAGATTTTCAGACTAACCTTTCTCAATCTCGACACCCGGCAAAGCGCCTTGCAGCAGATAGCGCCGCAGCAAAATAAAAATCAAAACCACAGGCAGCGCCATTAACACCGCCAACGCCGCCAAATCAGACCATTCCCGGCTGCCCTGTCTCACCATGCCTGAGACTGCCATTGCCAGCGTCACCGTGTCAGGGCGGTCTACAAACAGCCATCCGATAGCAAATTCCGTGTAACCCAACAAAAAAGCAATCAATGCGGCAACTGCGATGGCCGGTAAAGCCAGCGGCAAAGTCACACGCCAATACGTTGTCCAAACCGAAGCCCCGTCTAGAAAGGCCGCTTCTTCCAATTCATTCGGAATAGATTGAAACGCCGCCCGCATATTCCACACACAAAACGGCATGGCAAAGGCAGTATAGGCCACCATCAAGCCCAGTAATGAAGTGCGGATACCCAGCTTGTTGAGCAGCATGAACAAAGGCGTCATCAAGGCCACCAGGGGCAGCAGTGCGCCTAACAGCAAAACAAACATGCCCACGCGATGCCCGGGAAAACGGTAACGGGCAAAGGCGTAGGCGGTACTCATGCCAAATAACACGGCTACCATCGCTGCCCCGCCAGAAACAATGAGACTGTTTTTTAATAATCCCATAAAGTTTAATGTTTGACCGGGTGACTGCCAGGCTGTCACAAATGCATCAAAGGAGAACTCGGCCGGCACCAGCCGAAATCGAACCGGTGCGCCGCGTAATGAGCCGTCAAAAGCCACATTGAGCAAACTCCACACCGGTATCAGCACAAACAGCGCAATCAGAATGAGGGCTGCATATACCAAAACCTGCACCTTGCGCGATTCTTTATGCATAGGTCACCCCCTCATCTGCTTTTGTGAGGCGGCTGAACCAGAGTAAGAGCAAGAATAAGATGAGAACGGTGAACATATTGATGGCGGCGGATGCGGCATAAAAACCGCCAAAGTAACTGGCATCGGCAAAGAAATAAGAGAGTGTTGCCAATGTCAGCAAGGAGCCTTGACTTTGGAAAACGAGGAAGAGATAAAATTGGTTGAAGGCAAAAATAATCCGTAAGATGATGACAGGGGTCAGCAAGGGGAGCAGCATGGGCCACATCACCCAGCGAAAACGCTGCCAGCGTGAAGCGCCATCGACAGAGGCGGCATCAAGTGCTTCGCGGGGAACCATTTTTAGGCCAGCCGTCGCTGCCAGCATCATCAAGGGGAATCCCATCCAGGTGCCGATGATGAGCATCACCAGCAAACTGAGCTGCGGGCTTTCTTGCCAGGCCGCCAGTTGGCGAGTGATCGCTTCGGGTGGGGCGCTTTGGCTGTAGAGTGCCAGGGAACCGCTGCCCGGATCAAAGATGTGCAGCCAACTTAAAGCGCCAACGAATTCAGGAATAGCCCAGGGTAAGATGAAGAGGGCATACCAAAATCCCTTAAAACGCACGAATGATTGGTTTAGCAGCAGCGCCGCGCTGACGCCCAGCAGAAGCTGCAATGTCACCACCAGCAAGGTCCACACCAGTTCAAAGGCCAGAAAGTTGCCAGTTCCCACAAACAATTGCCCAAAAAGGGAAGCGCCAGCATAGTGGACTTCTCGATTGGTGGGGCGTTGGAAAAAGGAAACGTCGATAGGTTCAACGCGGCCTGATAAGCCATCGCTGACGGCGCGACCAATGCCTCCGGCTAAACCATCACGCAATGAAGCGCTGCTGATGTCGGTGAGGGCCATGCCGGATTGATAAAACAGGGGGTAGTAGGTGATGATGCCCATGATGAGCAGCCCTGGCAGCAGCCAGAGGAAGGCACGGCGGAACTGCTGCCGTTGACTGTGACGTGTTTGGGCATCGCTGCGAATGAG
>JACSSI010000426.1 GCA_014879345.1 Anaerolineae bacterium
AGCCAAGCCGTGATCGTCGTGGTTTTACCAAATCCGGCGGGGGCAGAGGCCAGCGTCAGCTTCCCTTGTCGTACTCCTTCGTTTAGCTTTTTTAGCAAGCGGGGACGCGCCACCATGTTGGCACGTGTCGGCGGGAGGTAGAGTTTGGTTTGCAGGAGTGTGTCAGTCACATGGGAATTATAGGGGAAAGTGTGGGGGTTGGGAAACGGCCGTTTCTGTCATCATCTTTACTATCCAACAAGTTTGAAATAGGACGCGGGAGAACGTGAAAAAATCGTGCTCTGCTGCCATTCCTTCACTCGAATATGATAACAGGGTAGCGATACCCCCCCTTTGTACGGGGCGAAAGTTATATTCGTGGGCTTATTCGATTCAGATAGGGATTGTTGTGGATGATGTGGGAAAGGTTAGTTGGAATGAGTAAGGAGTGAAACATTCAATCGTTTCTGTTTTCCATTCAAATAGCGGTAAAATAGTCACCATGTCGACATTACTTGAAATTACTGGGGATGATATTGCTTTGCTGAACGACAAGGATTTGCGTTCATTGATTGGTCTATTGTGTGAGGCAGATTACCGGCTAGCTGGATTACCTACAAGTGGAATCTTCTGGGGGGGTCATCAAGATGCTAGTGATGATGGAGAAGATGTAACTGTTCAAAGTGAATTTCCTCCGCCGAAAAGTAGTAATATTCCAAGAAAAGAGACGATCTTTCAGGTAAAAAAACCTGACATGCCACGTTCAAAAATCTTGAACGAAATGAGTCCAAAAGGAATACTCAGAGAAAATATAAAAAGGTTAATTCACAAGCATGGTGCCTATATCATCGTTAGCTCACAAGGTTCAACGACAAAGTCAGCTTTACGAAGACGTACTGAGGCAATGCAGGAGGCTATTGCTAATGAACCCAATCACCAGCAATTGTACCTAGATTTTCTAGATCGAGGACGTATCGCAACTTGGGTACGCACCCACCCCTCATTGATTCTGTGGGTGCAAAACAAAATTGGACGACCAATTCAGGGTTGGCAACCTTACGATAATTGGGCAAATAAACCAGCAGGAATTCAAGAAGAGTACATAATTGATGAAGAATTGAGGCTGTACGATGGCACAAATTCTGAGATGGGGAGTTCAGTAATTGATGGATTGCAAAAATTACGGTTGAATTTATCTCAGAATGGTGCGTCAGTTCGGTTAATTGGTCTATCGGGTGTCGGAAAAACGCGATTTGTGCAAGCATTGTTCGATGAGCGAGTTGGTGATTATGCGCTCAACCAATCTATAGCATACTATACAGATATCTCACATAGCCCCCTTCCTAATCCTACATCATTTGCTAGTCAACTTGTAGCAACAAAAACGAGAGCCGTGTTGATTATCGATAACTGCTCTCTTGAGTTACATCGCAATCTGACCAAGTTGTGTATGGGATCAATGGTTAGCCTTTTGACCATTGAGTATGATATTCGTGATGACCTGCCAGAAGAAACAGATGTTTTCAGACTTGAACCATCTAGCGATAAAGTAATCGAACAGCTATTGGAAAAACGCTATTCACATATAAGCCAAATTAACGCACGAGCAATAGCTGAGTTTGCAAGCGGAAATGCACGGGTAGCAATCGCTCTCGCCAATACGTTAAAAAATAACGAAAGTTTGTCAACGCTGAGAGATGAAGATTTATTCAATAGACTTTTCCATCAGCGTCATAGTCCAAATGAAAACTTGAGAGTTTCGGCCGAAATTTGTTCCCTTGTTTACTCGTTTAACGGAGAGGATACGACATCCGTCACATCTGAGCTTAAATTTCTGGCAGACTTGGCCGAAAAATCGTCACGTGAATTATATCGAGATATTGCGGAGCTAAAGAATAGAGGATTGGTACAAGCGCGAAGCGTTTGGAGGGCTGTGTTACCACACGCTATCGCTAACCAACTAGCCAAGAGTGCACTTAATTCCATGCCAACACAGACTGTTGTGGATGCTTTTTTATCAAGTGATTCAGAACGATTAATCAAGTCTTTTACCCGCCGACTTGGCTATCTTCATGATTGTGAACCTGCAATTGAAATCGCCAAAGATTGGTTAAAGCCGGATGGCTGGTTAGGCGTGACAAATTGTAATTTTAATTCGTTTGGACTAGCTGTATTTGAAAATATTGCACCCATCGCACCTGAAGCAACTCTGACAATGCTTGAGCGTGTTATCAACGAAAATGATGGCTTGGAGAGACTTCATGGCCACGAATATATTCGATTGTTGAGATATTTGGCTTACGACAGCGAACTGTTTCAGAGAAGCACAATCCTTCTTTCTCGTTTGGCAATATTGGAAAAACCTGACATTAATGATGGTGGTTCTGCTCGTGATACACTAAAAACGCTATTCCACATTTTTCTATCAGGCACACATGCTTCCGCGCAAATTCGTGCATTGACAATTGATATGTTGATAAGTTCCAACCTTCAACAAGAGCAAGAATTGGGGCTAAATCTCCTTGATGCTGCATTGCAAACACATCACTTTATGACAAGCTACACTAACACATTCGGGGCAAGACCGCGTGACTTTGGCTATCGTCCAAAAACCTATCAAGAGATGGTCAGTTGGTTCAGAATTTTTCTGGAAATTTGTACACGAACAGCGTTATTAAACACACCCATTGCAACAAAGACCAAAAGGATATTAGCAAATCATCTTAGAGGCTTATGGTCAATTGGGTCTCGTTTCGATCAAGAATTTCTTGAAGATTTGGAACGCTCAATTATTCAAATCCATAGCCAAAAAACATGGAATGAAGGCTGGATTTCAATAAAAGGGATTATTCGATACGATGGCGAGCGGATGGAGCAAGATGTACTAACGCGGCTCCAACAACTATCACAACGTTTAGTGCCAGCTAACCTTCTAGAACGAGCACGTACATACGTACTAACTGATAGACGTTTAAATTTCGATCTGGAAGATGACTTTGATGAAGACGAAAATGCGACAGCCCAATGGCAACGAATCCAAAACACAACAAGACAAATCGGAGCAGCGGTAGCGCAAGATATGACCGTTTTTAAAGAACTTTTGCCAGAACTTGTATCAAGGCACCATGATCGGTTGGGCATATTTGGCGAGGGATTAGCAGACGGTTGTGAAGATAGAAAGAACATGTGGCAAATGTTTTACGAACAGGTCGAAAACACACCGCCAGAAAAGCGTCAGATTACGGTCTTGTCAGGTTTCCTTTCATCTTGTGCTATGCACGATGCCAATCTTTACCACTCAATTCTTGATTCTTTACTAGAGGATGAATTGCTAGGTCAATGGTTTCTATATTTTCAAATGTCCTCGGAAATCGACAAGAAAGGCATTGAACGCTTGCATAAGGCATTAGATGAGGGGGTTTCATACGTCTACGCTTTCGAGCGGCTCGCCTGGGGAAGCTGGCATGAAGCAATAGATGATGATGATTTGGCAGAACTCATGCAAAAGCTTATTACAAAAGAAGGTGGAATAAGGGCTGTAATCGAGATATTAAACATGAGATTCCACAGGAAAAAAGATGAAGCGAAAACATACTCTCAAAATTTGATTTTGGTTTCACGCAAGGTTTTGCTGCAATATGATTATCAGGAAGAACAGAATCGAAACGATCATCCTGATTATCGGTTGGCACAAATAGCTGATGTTTCTCTTTGTGGTGAAACTGGCATTCTGCCGACAATAGAATTATGCCAACATCTTGCCGAAGGATTCCAAGAATATCGGATATACAGTTTTCATTATCCACGATTGCTTGGAAAGTTGGCAGAGATTCACCCAGCTATATTTTTGGACGCATTTATTGGAAATGATGATTACATATTTAGACGGATGAGATTTAATGATCTTGAAAGAGCAGACAGCCCCGTCAACCAAATACCAGAGAGTGTAATCATAGATTGGTGCGAACGAGCACCAGATATACGCTATCCGTTGATCGTATCGTCTATGCAAATGTACTCAAAATCGAAAGATTCGGAGGATTTGTGCTGGCATCCGATACTTCCAACAATCTTCGATAAATCGCCCAATCTACAAGCAGTGCTTTCACAACTTGAAAAAGAAATCTATCCAATGTCGTGGAGCGGGTCACAATCAGATGCAATGGCGAGGCGACTTGTCTTATTTACTAAATTATTCGAACATCCAAATTCAGAAATTCGTGATTGGGCTGTAGAACAACACCAAAAACTTCGACTTGCAATCGAAGTAGAACGTGAACATGAATTGAAAGAACATCAAGAAAGATTTGAAAGGTTTGAATAAAAACACTTTCTTACAAATGTTTGTCTAACAGGGCATTTAGCTCGCCTTACACCTTCCTCTCTGTTTCCCTCTTATCAAATGAGGTATAACTCACGGGCACGAGCGATGGCTTGGGTGCGGTTGCTGATTTTCAGCTTGGCGAAGATGTTGCCGATCTGTTTTATCCATTGCCTGGAGAAAAAGATGCCTTATTATGAACTCTATTACCATCTTGTTTGGTCTACCAAACACAGAGCGCCTTTGTTAACGGCTGAAATCGAACCCATCATCTACCAATATATGCGCCACAAGGCGCAAAGCCTTGAAGCCATCATCCACGCCCTAAATGGCGCTGAAGATCATGTGCACATGGTCGCTACAATTCCTCCCAAACTTGCCGTTGCCCAATTTGTCGGCCAGGTCAAAGGGGTTGCCTTTACCCGTTTCAACAAAGAACACAAAGCGCATCCGTCGTTCTTTTGGCAAGCCGAATACAGTGCCTTTTCCTTTGATAAAAAGCGGCTGCCCTATGTTGTGGCTTACGTCAAACGCCAAAAAGAACATCATGCCCAAAACGAACTCATTCCAGTGCTAGAAAGGGACAGCACACAAAACCAACAGCAAACCATCCATGAACCAGTAGACACCTATCTACCCAATTACGCTCAATGGCTCAAGGAAATGCAAACCATCTAAAAAAGCCGGATTCATCCGGCGCTATCCTAGCCGAGGGCATTCATGCCCCGGCGGTTCCGGCGGTTGGCGTATAAACATTCGCACGAATCGCGGCGTCATGAATGACGCACCGCTAGTGGCAGCGCCCCGTAAACGGGGCTAACAATGCCGCA
>JACSSI010000427.1 GCA_014879345.1 Anaerolineae bacterium
GATTTGTGGTGAATCCCATATTAACAAAGTTAAGCCTTTTCTTTTAATCGACTTTGGAAACGTCCTGCTCCTCCACCCAGGAATTCCCAAAGACCCATCGTTTTTGGTAAACTCCCCTAACTTTGCAGGCGTTTCTTCTCAAGAAACAGCCTTGAATTCAACTTCCGCAAAACTTGCAAAACGATAGGGAATTTATTTCATGAAATACGGACAATTTGACGACAACAACAAGGAATATGTCATAACCCGCCCGGACACGCCCCAATCCTGGAGCAACTACCTGGGTTCTACGGAATATGGCGCGGTTATAACCAACAATGCTGGCGGCTATGGCTTTTACAAATCTGGGGCAAACGGCCGTTTCCTGCGCCTGCGCTTCAACAGTATCCCCATGGATCAACCCGGCCGCTACTTCTACATCCGTGACAACGACAACGGCGACTACTGGTCGGCATCCTGGCAGCCTGTGGGCAAACCGCTCGACCAATACCAATCCACCTGCCGTCATGGCACAGCCTACACCATCATTGAAAGCCGCTGCGCTGGCATCGCCACCGAAGCCACCTACTTCGTCCCCCTCGGCCAGACCTTTGAATATTGGCGGCTCAAAATCACCAACGAAAGTGGCCGTCCCCGCGACCTATCCGCCTTCACCTACTGCGAATTCACCAACCAATGGAGCACCTTCCAGGATCAGGTCAACTTGCAATACTCCCTTTTCATCATCAAGGGAGAACGGCTGGATAACATGCTGCGCATCGCCATCCAGGACAACCTCACCTCAGAAAATCCCGAACTGGCAGGGGATTTAGCCATGCACAGTTGGATGGCACTCATCGGCGCACCCCTGGCGGGTTACGATACCAGCCGCGAAGCATTTTTAGGCACATACGGCGGCTACCACAACCCGCAAGTGGTAGCCCAGGGTCAATGCCACAACAGCGACGCCTACGGCGATAACGCCTGCGGCACACTGCAAGTCAATTTACTGTTACAACCAGGCGAAAGCCGTGAAATTCTAATCATGCTGGGCATTGGCGATGCGCGGAACATTGGCAAACAAACAGTGGCTGAATTTGGTTCACTCGCCCGCGCCGAAGCTGAATTGCAAAAGCTCAAAACCAACTGGCACAACAAACTGGGCAGCTTCATCGCTGAAACACCCGACCCCGAACTGAACAGCACCATCAACGTGTGGGGGCTTTACAACTGCTTGATTACCTTTGCCTGGTCACGCGCCGCCAGCCTCGTTTACAACGGTGAGCGCGACGGCCTCGGCTTCCGTGACTCCGTGCAAGATATTGTGGGCGTAGCGGCCGCCATCCCAGAAGAAGCCCGGGCGCGTTTGGAGCTAATGCTCACCGGACAGTTGGCAAATGGCGGCGCCATCCCCGTGATCAAACCCTTCGACCACAACCCCGGCCACGAACCAGAACCAGACGCTGCCGATTACCGCTCTGACGACTGCCTCTGGTTCTTTAACGCCGTGCCTGCATTTGTAAACGAAACGGGCGACTTCGAGTTTTACAACAAGGTGCTGCCCTATGCAGATAACGGAGAAGATACCGTCTTCGGCCATTTGCGCCAGGCGCTCATATTCAATTTAGAACGCACCGGACGGAACAACCTGCCCTGTGGTTTATCGGCCGATTGGAATGATTGTTTGCGACTGGGTTACTATGGCGAAAGCTTGTTTGTCGCCTTCCAACTGCGCCTCGGCTTAACCGTTTACGCCGAGCTTGCCGAACAGTTGGGCAAACCGGCAGAAGCGCAGTGGGCGTTGGCGCATCGTGCAAAACTGGACAGCACCATTCAAAAATACACCTGGGATGGCAACTGGTTTATCTGGGCTATCGGCGAAGACGGTACGGTTTATGGCACCAAGAATTATGAAGAGGGCCAGGTTTACCTGAACACGCAGGTGTGGGCGGTAATTAGCGGCGCCGCCACACCGGAACAGGCAGCGCTTTGCCTGGAAACGGTGCATGAAAAGCTGGCGACCCCCTATGGCTTGATGCTGTGCGCGCCGCCGTTGGTCAAAACGTCGATTGAGGTGATGCGGGCGGTGGTGTTTAACACCGGCATCAAAGAAAACGCCGGCATCTTTAACCACACCCAGGGCTGGGGTGTCATGGCTGAGTGCATGTTGGGGAACGGGGATCGGGCTTATGAATATTACCGGGCAGCCATGCCGGCCGCTTACAATGATCATGCCGAGATTCGCCAGATGGAGCCATATGTGCAAGGGCAAACGACTTATTCCACCTTTTCACCCCGTCCCGGCAATACGCGCACATCCTGGTTAACGGGGGCGGCGGCATGGGCTTATTTCAGCGCCACACATTATATTTTGGGTGTGCGCCCTGAGGTCAACGGCTTGCGTATCGATCCCTGTATTCCATCTGCATGGGATGGATTTAAGGTAGAACGTCGTTTCCGCAATAAAATCGTCAAAATTGAGGTGACAAACCCGAATGGGGTTTGCCAGGGCGTGCAGTCTGTCACGCTGAATGGCGTCTTGTTGGCTGACAATTTGCTTCCGGCTGATTTGCTGCAAGACGTGAATCAAGTTGCTGTGGTATTAGGTTGATCAGGCCAATAATTTTTAGAATGACAACAGCTATTCTAAATTAAGAGATGCCTGCCAAAGGCTGTTGTATAGAGCCACGTATTTGTCAATTGACAAAATGTGGCTTTATTTGTATGATAATATCAAC
The DNA here is from genome assembly GCA_014879345.1 of Anaerolineae bacterium. GTDB lineage: Bacteria > Chloroflexota > Anaerolineae > Promineifilales > Promineifilaceae. The sequence continues at coordinate 2,718 of JACSSI010000427.1, forward strand.
GCGCGTTGACAACTTAAATCAACGCATTGTAATTGAACAGATTTGTATGCTTACCACAAAATGATTTTCACCATGACACCTAACCATCACGTCATTTCCAGGGTATCTCTGCTGCTTTTTGTGACCTTAATAGGGGTTGGTTGTCAAACTGCATCACCTGAAGCACCACCTTTTTACCGGGGAGTTGACCTTTCTTACGTGAACGAAATGGAAGATTGCGGCGCTGTCTATCAGGTGAATGGAGCAGCAAAAGACCCCTTCCAGTTGTTTCAAGAGCAGGGAGCCAACCTGGTACGCGCCAGATTGTGGCACAATGCGGACTGGACAGAATACAGCAATGTACCAGATGTGCTCGCCACCTTTTCCCGGGCTAAAGAACAAGAAATGAAGACCCTGCTCGACTTCCACTACTCCGATAACTGGGCAGACCCCGGCAAGCAAACAATTCCAGCCGCCTGGGAAGCTATTGACGATGAAGCCGCCTTGGCCCAGGCTGTTTACGACTATACCTACGAGACCTTGATGACCTTTGCTGAAGCGGATCTGATGCCAGATTTTGTGCAGGTTGGCAATGAAACCAATCCGGGTCTGTTAAAAAAGACGATGGAGTCGGATTGGCCGCGTGATGCCAAGCTGTTTAACGCGGGTATCAAAGCGGTGCGGGATGCTGCCAAAGCGACAAAGACCAATCCACAAATCATTCTGCATATCGCCCAGCCGGAAAATACGGGCTGGTGGTTTACCCAAGCACGCGAAAACGGTGTCACCGATTTTGACGTGATCGGCATTTCTTATTATCCGCAGTGGAGCACCTTTTCCGTGACCGATATGGGCAACCATGTCACCTATCTGCGCCAGGAGTTTGGCAAAGAGGTAATGGTGGTCGAGACTGCTTATCCCTGGACGTATGAGACTGCGGGGGATACGGCCGACAATGTCTTGGACAAAAATATACGTGCTTATCCGCCTACCATTGAAGGGCAGCGCCAGTTTATGATTGACCTGACGCAAAGTCTGGTGAGCAATGGGGCGCTGGGGGTGGTTTATTGGGAGCCAGCCTGGGTTTCAACCGAGTGCCACACACGCTGGGGACAGGGGTCACACTGGGAAAACGCTACCTTTTTTGATTTTCAGAACGACAACGAACTCCATGCCGGGGCTAATTTTTTGGGCTATGTGTATAAACGGCCGTTACTCCCCATAGACGGCATCATCGAAGAAAACTATGGCGAACCCGCGCTATCCGATGCCGCTGGAGATTCCTTCAGCCAACAAGCACAGGATGACCTGCTTTCCCTTTACATCGCCGATGATCCAGATTCTTTGTATCTTGCTGTAACCCTCGCCGGAGATTTGCTTGCCGCGCAACAAGGCACGCTCCTGATTTATCTGGACACCACGCAAGATGAACAAGGCGCAGCCATCGACGTAGGTAAACGGCCGATAACAATAGCAGATCCCAATAAACCTGAATTCCGCCTGGACATCACCATCTCCGAACAGAAAGGGACAGTTGGCGGCAGCTATGCGTTTTATGCCTGGGATGGCATGGCCTGGCAAGAAATCACCCTGACAGGCGCCGCTGCCATCCACAGCGGCGAACCGTCCATTATTGAACTACAAATTCCCAAAGCACTCTTAAATAATCCGTCGTCTGTGGCCGTTGCCGCAGCAACCGTAGGCAAAGGCCGCGTGCATACGGCTGTCGATATACTAGGTAGTTCTGCACTGCTCGCAGATTTAAAAGATGAAGTGACCATCAATACGTTTGTCCATTTCGACCTGTCTGAACCGGAGCAGACAAGCGATTGATTTAGCGAATACATTTTTTTATCAGTTTATCAACGCGCGTTGATAGAAATTTATTTAGTTGGTTAAAAAAAACCGGAGGCACAAGATGAAGAGTTACAGAAGTAAAGTGTTTGTAGTCAGTATTGTTTTGATGTTGTTGTTGGCTTTGGCTGCGTGTGGTGGGCAGGAAACAACGGAACCAGTGGCAGAAGCAACGGCCGTTCCCGCCGTAGAAGAAGCAGTTGAAGAACCCACAGCCGCACCCGAAGAACCCGTGGCAGAAGTTGAAGAAGCGCCAGCGGCCACAGAAGAAGCGCCGGCTGAAGCCGAAGCCAGCACCGCTGAAAACGCACTGGTTCTATGGGTTTATGATGACGGCCGTGTCGGCGTTTTAACCGAACTGGGCAAACAGTTTGAAGAAGAATATGGCATTCCCGTCGTCATCGAAGTGGTAGACCTGGGTGAAATCAAGAACCAGATGCTGCTCGGCGCTGGCACCGGCGAAGGCCCAGACATGGCGATTATCCCCCACGACAACCTCGGCCCCCTGGTCGAAAATGGCGCAGTAGCCGTCGTTGATCTTGAAGCCAAAGAAGACCAATATCT
>JACSSI010000428.1 GCA_014879345.1 Anaerolineae bacterium
TTACGGGGTGCTACTTCTGAACCCATGAGCATGTCAAAAGTTCTATCGGCAATAACTGCGTCATCAATCGTCACCTGGAGCAGGGTTCGTTCCGCCGGATCCATTGTGGTTTCCCAAAGCTGCTGGGCATTCATTTCACCCAACCCCTTATAGCGTTGCAGCGAATATTTTTTGCCGCTTAATTTTTTGAGCAGCACTTCTTGCTGGGCTTCTGTATACGTGTAATGAATATTTTTGCCTTCTTTTACCGCATACAGAGGCGGCTGGGCGATGTAGAGATGGCCTTGCTCAATCAACTGGGGCATATAACGGAAGTAGAAGGTGAGCAGCAGCGTGCGAATGTGGCTGCCGTCTACGTCAGCATCGGTCATGATAATGACACGGCCGTAACGTAAATTGCTCACATCCATCGTTTCACCAATGCCAGTGCCCATCGCAGAAATGAGCGCTTTTACTTCATTGTTAGCCAGAATTTTGTCGAGACGCGCCCGTTCGGTATTTAAAATCTTACCGCGCAGGGGCAGAATGGCCTGGAAGTGACGGTCGCGGCCTTGTTTGGCCGTGCCACCAGCGGAGTCACCCTCGACGATGTAGAGTTCGCATTTGGCGGGGTCGCGTTCGGAACAGTCGGCCAGTTTGCCGGGCAAGGTGAGGCTTTCCAGGGCGCTTTTGCGCATAACGAGTTCGCGTGCTTTACGAGCAGCATCACGAGCACGGGAGCTGGTGAGGCAGCGCTCGATGATTTTGCGGGCTTCTCGCGGATTTTCTTCCAGGTAGGCCGACATGGCATCGGAGAGGACGGAGGAAACGATACCGGCTACTTCGGCGTTCATGAGCTTAACTTTGGTTTGGCTCTCAAACTGCGGGTCGGGATGCTTCACGCTGACGACGACGGTTATGCCTTCGCGGGTGTCGTCGCTGGAGAAGTTGTTGTCTTTTTCTTTGAGGAAATTGTTTTTACGGGCGTAGAGATTGATGACACGGGTAACGGCCGTTCTCACTCCCGTTAAATGCGTACCACCATCAGGTGTATGGATGGTGTTGGCAAAGGCATATTCAGAAATGGCAATACCTTCTGTGTATTGCAGCGCCACTTCTACCTCTACATTATCAATCTCTTTTTGGCCGTAGATGGGGTCATGCAGCACCTTGCGGTTGCGATTGAGGTAACGCACGAAGGATTTCACGCCGCCGTCAAAATAGAAGCTCATTTCACGCGGAATTTCCGGCCGTTCGTCACGCAGTCTCAAGAATACCTTACTGGTGACAAATGCCATTTCGCGGAAACGGTTTGCCAGCGTTTCAAACTTGTAGGTTTCGCCATCTTTAAAAATGGTTTCATCGTAGCGGAAGGTGGAAGTTGTGCCAGAGATTTCACCTCGTTTCAACTTGCGCACCTGGGTGACGGGGGCTTGAGGGATACCTCGTTTGTATTCTTGCTTGTATTCATGTCCTTCGCGGTGGACGGTGACGGTCATCCAGTCAGACAAGGCATTGACGGCCGCCGCACCAACACCGTGCAGCCCACCAGACACCTTGTAGGCTGATTCGTCGAATTTACCACCAGCATGGAGGGTCGTCATGACAAGTTCCAGGGCGGAGATTTTTTCAGTGGGGTGCGGGGCTACGGGAATACCTACGCCATTGTCGCTGACGCTGACGCTTTCATCTGGGTGGATGATGACTTCTATGCGATCACAGCGGCCGGCCAGAGCTTCGTCGATGGAGTTATCGACGATTTCGTAGACGAGATGGTGCAGGGCTTTGACGTCGGTACCGCCCACGTACATGCCAGGACGACGGCGAACTGCTTCCAACCCTTTCAGGACTTGAATATTACTTGAATCGTATTGTTTTTCTTGTGAATTCTTTGCCATTGACGAATCCTTGTTTCAAAGTAGTTTGATAGTAAGTATGGGCAGAAGGTGGCGCTAATTTCCCAACTGCTGCTTTATGGTACGCTGTTTTTCAGCTTGTAATATGTACCGGTCGCGGAAAAAGATGAAAGTAGCGGTGGTAAGGGATGTCATGATAAATGCGTGGCCTAAAATGCCAACGGCCGTTAACCAGGTGCCATCGTCTGCCAGAATCAACAGGGTGCTTAAAAAATTGCGTATGACGAGGATGACAATGAGCATTCCCAACACAGGGCTGAAGTAGAGCCGTACCAATTGTGTGCTGGTTATAACTGCTAATTGAAGCTGATGCCCAAATAATGACAGATCATGCGGCACAAAATAGGTAAAGATGAGCAGCCAGATAATAAGAACTGGGCCAATCATGAGTACCATTGTAGCCAGTAGCTGGCTGAAAAGTGCTGCCACAAAAGCAACTATCATTAGCGGAATAGAAAGAATGAGGCCGATGATGGTGATGATAATGCCTAGTCCTAACAGTTTGAGCCAGGTGGTTGTTGCCCGTTTTATAAATTGGGGAACTGTCAGGGCAAGTTGTCCATCCTGGAGGCGAATGACTTGGGCGATGAGGGTGAAGTAAACGGCCGTTATCAGCACACCAATAAGCGTGAATAACAAAAACAGACCCAACCAGACCATTGGATTTGCCAACTCTGTTACCTGCACGGGCAGAGGCGTATTTTCTGGTGTGGCGCCAATCATGAACACAGGTATGCCAATAAACGGCACAGAAAGGGAGGTGAACAAATTGGTACGCGGTGCAAGCTCAAGCATCTGTGCAGAAATGTCTGACAGAGCCGGATCCTGTGGCAGCAAACTCACCAGTTGCTCAATAATTGGGCGCGAGCTGAGGCGGGGGCCAAGCCATAAAAAGGCATCTATCAAAACAGGTACGATAAGAAGCCAAAGATGCTTGGTGGTCAAGTCAAATCCGGCAGCGATTGTGCGCCACACTCCAGGTGGCGGTGCGAGTTCTTCGTTCTTGTGCATCATAATTTTAACTGCGTAATTCTACCACAGACAGTGCCAGCAAGCGAAAAAACGGCCGTTTCCTCATGATTGGAAACGGCCGTTTTTTGTGAGCGTTTTAGAGTGAACCAATCTTCAAGATTGGTTCACTCTCATCAAGCTAATAACGTTTTGGGGCTAATTCTTAAACATGATCGGGAACCAAAGGGTAAACGGCTCCGTGATGAACTGCCATGTCACCGGCACCTGCTGCGTGCCAGATTCTGCCCCGGCTGAACTGGAACCAACCAGACCAGAAACCGTTACCGTATAAGTGGTGCTGTAGTTCAGGGCGGCGTCCGGGGTGAAGGTCAGGTCGTGGCTGTCATTTGTCAGCGCAAAGGTGCCAGCCACCGCTCCCGCCGGGCCTACAACAGAGAACGCCGAGCCGGGATTCATGGCAATGCTCCAGGTGGTGGTAACGGCCGTTCCCACGGCAACATCAGACCCCACCGGCCCATACGCAATCACAATCGGATCACGCCACGTTTGCACAGCTTTGTTGTCATCCGGGCCATTGCCCCAATCAGTTGAAGTATTGTCTACCAGCATCGTGCCATTTGTGCCGTAACTGATGGTCAGGTGGCGGTTGTTGAGCGCGATGATCGAACCCCACGATTCCACCATCTCCCAGGTGGCGCGTGTGTATTTGTACTGAATTTGTGTGCCATCGAGGATGGTCGTGGTATACGTCCATACATTGGTGCTGCCCACCTGTGTCATAGGCGTTTTGCCCGGATTCCACGGCCCCCATTCGCCCAAATCACCCACAATGTAGACAGTTCCTGGGGTGTAATCGGGAACCGCTACCTGGAAGGTGACAGTGACGAAACGAGCCTCGGCGGTGGCTTCAACGATGTTAGAAGCAGGCGACCGGTTGAAACTGGTGTCGAACGCTTTGATGTAGTATTCATAGGTTGTGCCTGTGGTGACATCCGTATCGACATAGCTGGTGATAACGGCCGTTGTGGCAATCTTCACATAACCCGGCATCGACACATCCTGGCGATACAGTTCGTAGCCAGCCATGTCGGGTTCGCTGTTCAACTCCCAACTCAGGCTGATGCTGCCAGCCGTCGTGCCATCCAGATACAGCGTGGTAGCGGCGGGTGCTGTGGAATCGGCGCTGGCAACCACATGCAGGTCGCCCACAAAACCGGCATCTTTGTCTACTGAGTAATACCAGGTTTGGCCGTTGTTGCTGCTCCAGCGGGTGCTAAACAGGAATTCGCCCACCATGTCGGGCAGCAACTTGCCTACATATTGGTCGTTATTGCCATCAGCACTGTCGTAGCTCATCTCTGTCCATTGCCAACTGGGATTGGTGGGGGCATCGGCGACGGGGCCATACCCTACTTGCGCCCGAATCCCGGCAGCAGGGCCATCAGGGCCAGTAAAACCAGCAATATAAAGCTGCCCATAGATGTTTTCAGTGGGTGTGATGGTGCTGATGGTATGGGTGATTTCATACGGCCATTGCAAGTTATACCAAGCTGTCGTTAAGTCAAACTGCGGCTGTCCAAAAACCTCGTTAGACTGGTCACTAAGCAAGCCAGTGTCTTTATCTTCAACCACTACTACATAATAGTAAGTAGTGGCATTTTGCAGACCAGTATCGTTGTAGCTGAGACTGTCGGTACTGCCGATCAGTTCGTAGCCACCACCGCTGGTGAGGCTGCGGTAAACATGGTAGGTCACATTGCCAGAAACGGCCGTCCAGCCTAAATCGACAGTGGCATTGCCTTCAGCCGTTACGGCCAAATCGGTCACAGCAGCCGGTGCTTCCACCAACATGGAATCCAGTACCAACACCGCGCCGCTTTCGCCCGGCACTTCTACCGTAATCACGCCATTGCCATCCACCGTGTAGCTGTTACCCGACATGACATCGGTGAACTCCGCGCCATAGGGGATATACCCCGCAACGGTTAAGGCAACGGTATGGTCAATCGGCGAAGCCAGCGTGCCATCACGGTTGACAAAAACCAGAGCGGCATCGCTGTTATCGGCCATTTTACGGCCATAGGCGTAGATCATGTTGGTATCATCAATCAGCAGCGGATCAAAGCTGCCCAGGCGTAGAGCTTCATGGCTGTTGCGGGCGCTGGTCAGGTTGGCATAGTAGTCATACATGGCATCCTGATTGCTTTGGGATTGCAAGAATGTGTAGAACGGC
>JACSSI010000429.1 GCA_014879345.1 Anaerolineae bacterium
TAAACCAGAAACAAAAAATTATGGCATCGAATTGGCGCAAATTAACGCGAAAAAGGAATTCGCGCCAATTCGTGTTAATTCGATGCAAAAATTCTTGTTTTCTGTGCAAGCAGTTCACTGATAAGGTACTAAACCCACTGCCAGGCGAGCCAAACCGTCAGCACATTAAAGCCCAGTCCAACAACAATCAAAAATTTATCATACCACGACGGGTAGCCGGGCAGGCCAATAAGGTTGAAGCCAAAAAAGAAAACAGCCACGATGATGGTAAGCCACCGGTTGGCGGAATGGGGCAGGAACAAGGTCAGCACAACCATCAAAATCGGGATGACCATGAGCATGGCAATACCCAACCACATGCCTTGAGACCAGCCTGCGATATCTTCCATTTTGGCAAAGTCGCCGCTGAAAATGCGCAGCACGTCTCCTAAAAGATAGGTGAGCATGAGCGCCATCCAGATGACTGAGAGTTTTATTTGCACATCATCCATGTGTTATCTCCCGTTGCTATCCTGTGTCATAGTGACGACAACCTTGCCCCGCGCACGGCCGTTTTCCAAATAACGTATCGCCTCAGCCGCCTCAGTAAACGGATAGCACCTGTCAATGACTGACTTGACCTGGCCTGATTCCAGCAGCGCATTGAGCGCCAGGAGATCGGCCTGATTGGGCTGTGCCAACATGGAGCCGATTTTTTTACTGCCGAATTTTGAAGATATGCCACCGACTACCATGACTTGAAACATCCGCCCCATCGTGGTAAAGCCAGCGACAACGGCCGTTCCCCCATCCTTTAAGAGCCGTTTGTAAGCAGCCACCGACAAATTGCCCACGTTATCCAGAATCAGGTCGAATTGTTGGCCGCATTGAGCCAGGTCCGCTTGGGTGTAATCAATGACATGATCCGCCCCGATGGACTGAACTAAATCGAGGTTGCGGGTGCTGCAAACGGCCGTTACCTCCGCCCCCATCGCTTTGGCAATCTGCACCGCATACGTGCCAATCCCGCCAGACGCACCGTTGATCAACACCGTTTGTCCCGCTTGAAGCTGGCCGTGATCGCGCAAACTTTGCAGCGCGGTGAACGCCGCCACCGGCACCGCCGCCGCTTCCACAAACGAAATATTGTCCGGTTTTGGTGCGATTACTTTTTCAGCCGCGCACGCATACTCGGCCAACCCACCCGACCCGATTTCGCCATACACAGCGTCACCCGGCTGAAACTGGGTCACGTTTTTGCCGACAGTTTCGACCACACCCGCAATATCTGCACCGATAAAGCTGTTTTTCGGCTTACTCAGCCCCTCTGAAAAGCGCACCAGGAACGGGTCTGCTCGCAGTCGATGCCAATCTAAAGGATTAACGGCCGTTGCCTGCACCTTAATCAACACCTCGTCATCCTTCGGCGTTGGTTTTGCCACTTCCTTGATTGCCAACACATCCGGTGAACCATATTCTTCAAATACAAATGCTTTCATAGTCATGATGCTCCTTGTTTGTTGTAAATCACAGGCATCTGCCCTTTCCATTGCGACCATGTGTCGTTATTGGTAATCAATTCAGCCATAAAATGCCCCACATTGATGCGGCTGGTCTTGCCCGGGTTAAATATCGCACTTCTCGTCGGCGACGGGTAGACTTCATAGGCAGTCACCTCAGTTTCATCGATCAAGGTATCAGGTCGCACCACTGACCATTCGACAGCTTTATTATTTTTGCCAATCTCAGTGCATAAAAATTTAGCGGCTTGCTCATTATCAGGCTGTGGCGGCAGTAATAAACGCACGAGCCACAGCACAAGCCTGTGCACAAATGAAACATGTTCAGCGGCATCCTCGTTGACAAAACCGGCAGTATTCATGAGTACAAATTTAACAGGCTCTTCTGGTTGATTCGTTTCAATCGCGGCACACAATCGACGGGTCGCCTCCGTCACCAAACGGCGCGGCGGCCCAAAGACAGCGCGATGCCCCAGGCAAGAAGCAACCGCATTGCATCCGGCCACCTGAGCCGCCATCTCCGCATCACTCAAATCCAGCACACTGGCGCGAATGATGGACAACTTCTCATGGCTATTGAGCGCTTCAGGCAAATTGGTTTTCTCGCGTACAATTATCCTCACCGATGCGCCACGATTTAAGAGCTGTTCCACCAGCAACCTACCCGTCGCACCGCTGGCGCCTACAATAAGTGTTGTCATTTTTTACTCCTTGTTTCGTTTTGTGTGTCCAGACCTTCGAGGTTTTTGAAGCCTCGAAGGTCTCTATACCCATTCTCAGGCGTGAGCCAGGGCGTCTGCCGTTCCGGCTACGATGTTTAATTGACGGCGCAGCAAGAAAATCCCCAACCAGGCAAACCACACGATCATAGCCAATCCGAAAAAGGTTTGGGTGGCTTCAGTAAGCTGAGGGATCATGGTTAGAATGCCGGAAATGCCGATTAAGACACCCAAATAATTCAAGCCCTTATTCAAAGCGCCCATGCGTAATGCAGTCCAGCTTAACATCAAAATCCACAAGCTACCGATTAGCTCATTGGCACTAATAATCCCGTTTTCCACAATGCTTTGTGCTAACCAGATTGTTTCTGCCTGGGCAGGATTGGTCGCATACAATTGCGCAATTTGGTCAAACCCGTGCATCATTAGGTTGCCACTGCCAATAATCAAGCCAGCCCAAATAATGCCCAGGACGGTTGCTATTTGCATGATGGCGGGATTGCCTGACTTCAACCGTTCAAAAAGTGCCAGCGCCACCACAACCATGCAGAAGCCGGAAACCCAGTAGGCAATAAAAATCCAGATGGTCATGGTCGTTTGATATGATCCAATCTGAGCAACATAGTCTGCGGGGTTTGCATCAAGGATGGGTGACAGCACGGCAAAATACATAGCCATGCCGATTAGATAAGCTGCTGAGTGAAACAGGGCAGCGATACCGCCCATTTTCTGTAAGTTTTTCATGGCGATCTCCTTATTTTATGTCAATTATAGGTTTTATTATAAATGACTACTAAATTCAACCTGGTCAAGCACAGCAGGCGAGGCACTTTTTTCTGGATTAGGCCATCTCCAGGCAAACCAGATGATCAATAACAAACACACCACTTCTACGGCTGCTATGAAAATGTAATGAGGATATGATGATCCACCGCCGACAACAAACGCAATTGTGGTGATGCCCGTAATGATGTTGAGCCAACGATTTACCCTATACGGCAACACACGAGAAAGGAGGATCATAACAATTGCAATTTCCATCATGATGGCGCCGCCCAGCATAAGAAGTGTAATCGGGGTTTCGCCAGCGGTTTTTGCCAATTCATCCGCTGCGCCTGGGATATATAATGAAAGAATATCTGCCTTCAGCATATTAAACATGACAACGATCCATAATGTTGAGAGTAGCACTTTGGTGTCTATCTTCATTGTAGTCTTTACGCTTTTATTCATGTTTTCCTTCCTTATAGTATGATTGTTTCAGTTTATTGGTTGACAGTAGATTGGTCAGTTTGCTCTGTGTCAAGACAGATAACTGAAATTAAAGGCAAACCTAAATCGCGTGTTTTTTTGAGCAGACCATGTAAGGCTGCCTGATCGGCCACCGTCCCGGTTAACAAGGTGTCGCCGTTTTCTTCCACTGAGATCGTGAGTCCGGCAAACCAATCTGTCCACTGAGCATCTAAATGACCTTTGACCCGGATTTGACAACGCATGGAATCAGGGGGTATTGCGGATAGTAATTGTTGTTGACTTGACATGCAAAAAGCATACCTGCCAGCAGGGGGTGTGGTATAGACACGAAAGTGTTGTTTGGGGTGTTAGAGGGTGTTGTTAGTGAGGAGTTCCCCATGAGCAGGGCGCACCGAGGCTGAACTCACACCGAAGCCACGATGTATGAAACCCTGGGAGCGCGGACAACTTGTCCGCCCATTGCGGTCTGGCAGACCGCGCTCCCGTTTCCCCCTCCTTACTTAACGATTTAAGAACTCTAACAGCAGGCGAAAGTTAGCAAAAAAACCAAAGGCGCCGAATCCCTGGAAGGGTGGACTTTTTGTTGGACATTCTCTTGATCGCTTCTGGTTATGCAGATAGTTCTTTTTTAAGGGCTAACTCCCCGTCTTGATAGCCCATTGATTTGTAAAACGTTTGCGCGGCGTGGTTCGATGAACCAGTTAAAACAAACAGTTCCGCCACGCCTTTTTCCCTGGCGATTTTCTCTGCCAGACTGAGCAATTCCTGCCCGACTCCCAACCGCCAATACGCTTTTTGGACAAACAACTCCGTCAACTCGCCGTGGGGTTCCGCATAAAAGACACAAGGGACGACCCGAAGGGCAGCAAAACCAACGACATCACCATCAATTTCTGCAAGAAGCGGCTGTTCCACACAAAATGGATCGGCAAGACGCCTAGCCAAATGTTCTGGTGGGGCAGAGAAGCCATTAAATTCAGCATTCAAACGCGCTAAATCTTGCAGATCATCAGGCGTCGCGACCCTTGTGAGAATCTTCTTGGTTGTCATGTGCCTCACCTGTTAGAAAAGAGAGAAATTTGCTTTGCCAACTTAGTGGTTTATGGGGGGAGTATAAGGGAGAACGGCCGTTTCCCCCCACGTAACTCGCTTAAAAAATCCAACGCCCTGCTATGGGAATTGACGCCACACATGAGCCGACAAGTGATCTTACCCGTAGGTTGGGCGCTGCGGCCAGCCAGCAGGAGAATCTTCCCAATCTTCCTGGCGTCCGTAAGGTGTCATATCAAGCAGTCGATAGACATCACTCAGTGATTCACAACCCCGTTTGTAGGTGGAGTATGTATGAAATATCTCATCCTCAATACGGAAAAACACGCTCAAGCCATGCCTTTCACCATCGTCAACCGTCACTTCGAAATCCTGATTGAAATCAGTGGCAAACGACGAATACCAGGGACGTTCCCAGCCCATTCGCGCCTTATACGCTTGTAGTTTTTCTAATGGCGCACGTGAAATGAGCACAAACTGGGTATTACGCACTGATAGTTCGGATAAGTCTCCCAAGTCGTTGACAAATCCAGTACAGCCAAGACAGCCATCTTGCCACGTTGGATGAAACATAAAA